>JAJXSV010000358.1 GCA_021784375.1 Actinomycetes bacterium
GATGGACAAGCACCGCTTCGACTTCTCCTTCTCCGGCCTCAAGACTGCGGTGGCGCGCTGGGTGGAACATGCAGAAGGTGACGGCCGCACCATCCCAGTCGCCGATGTTGCGGCCTCCTTCCAGGAGGCGGTGGTGGACGTGCTGACGCGCAAGGCGCTCGACGCGTGTGCGCACGAGGGCATCGAGCACCTGCTCATCGGCGGAGGTGTGGCCGCCAATTCACGCTTGCGGGCCTTGGTGTCCGAGCGTGCGGCCGGGGCCGGCGTCGAGGTGCGCATTCCGCGCCCCGGTCTCTGCACGGACAACGGGGCCATGGTGGCATCCCTGGGCGCGCAGTTGCTGGCGTCGGGGATCCAGCCCAGTGCCCTCGACTTCGCGGTCGACAGCTCGCTGCCCATCGAGACCGTCACGGTCTAGCGCTGCCACTGGGGAAGTCGGCCCGTCCGACGCATCGCCGTCTGGTGTCAATGCGGGTCGGCGCGGTGCCAGGCCGCACTCTGGTACGTGTCAGCCCTGACAGATGATGGCGAATGGTGCGTTGCCAATGCGGGTGAGGGCCACCACCAGGGCCGCAGAACCCCTGCTGCGCGCCAGCCAGTGCCTGCGCAGGGCTTCGGTGTCGAGGTTGATGCCGCGCTTCATGACGGTGAGGGAGCCGGCGTCATGCGCTGCCAAGGCTGCGCCCACGCGTTTGCGGT
The DNA here is from genome assembly GCA_021784375.1 of Actinomycetes bacterium. The sequence goes on from JAJXSV010000358.1 coordinate 700, forward strand.
CGAAGGGGAGCAGCTCGAGCACGCGATAGGCGCGGTGGAAGGGCGAGGGCTGGGGAGCCGTGTCGGTGGTGAGGTAACCGATGTGTTCGTCGATGCGTGCGGCCGCGATGGCAGCGGCCAGGGTTGTGACGAGATGACTGCGCGTGACGACGGGCGCCACATCGAGCAGGTAGCTGCCGACGGAGCGGATGTCCTGCGACTGGGGCAGGCGGTCGTCGAGCCAGGCAACAGAGCCATGGTCAAGGGCCAGGCAGGCACGAAGGGCCGTGGGTTCGAAGCCGGGGAACCAGATACTCGCCTCCACCAGGTCGCCGTCGACGGCCGCCCACACTGCCGATCCGCCCTCGGGGATGAGGGCGTGGTCGATGCCGGGTGCGACCTTGACCACGGTGCGGGGTTGGCGGGCGGCGAGCGCCGTGATCCAGGACCACGGCGGCGACCACTGCGAGGGGTCACTGACCCGCTGGCCGCTGCGGCCGTCGATACTGCGGGGCGCGGCCGGGTCCCGTCGCGCCGGGTCCAGAAAGACCGCATCGACCTCGGCCAGCAGGGGCTCCAGCAGTGCGGGATCCGTGACGTCGCCAAGCCGGACCTCGGTGACCAGCCCGGCGAGGTTGGCCTGTGCCAGGGCGGCCGTCTCGGCGTCGAGCTCGACGGCGGTCACCTGCAGACCGGCCCCGGCCAGGGCACGCGCCTCCAGGCCCAGACCGCAGCCCAGGTCGGCGATGGCCTGCACGCCGTAGCCGCGCAGCCGTTCCGCCCGCCAGCGGGCCAGCGCGGGTCGGGTGGCCTGTTCCAGGCCCGGTCGCGTGAAGAAGAGGCCCCCGTGGGGCTCATTCCAGCGCCCGGCGGCGCGTTGCCGGAGTTCGGCCTGGGTGAGCACCGCGGCCCGCTGTTGGGGTGCCAGCCCGAAGCCCCGCTCCAGTTCCGCCCCCAGCCGCAACGCGTCCGCAGCGCTCCAATGCGCCTCGGCCCAGGCCAGGGCCGGCGCTGCTTGGGGGGAGGCGATCCAGGGCTGCTGCACCCCCACATTCTCCCGAACCGCTGGCGGTTCGGATTGGCGCGGCGCGGGCGGCCGGATTAGCATTCGATCTAGCACTCTCGGGTCGAGAGTGCTAACGGATTCGGCGGCACCCGCGACGACGCCCGAATCCACGTCCCGTTCGTCAACTCGCGAAAGTGGAGGTAGACCGTGTCGGTCACCCTCAAGCCGCTCGAGGATCGCATCGTCGTCCAGGCTCTTGAAGCCGTCCAGACGACCGCCTCGGGTCTCGTCATTCCCGACACCGCCAAGGAGAAGCCGCAAGAGGGCAAGGTCATTGCCGTCGGACCCGGCCGCTTCGAAAACGGAACGCGCCTTCCGCTCGACGTGAAGGAAGGTGACGTCGTCATCTTCTCGAAGTACGGCGGCACCGAGGTCAAGTACAACGGCGAGGAGTACCTCATCCTCTCCGCCCGCGACGTCCTCGCGGTCGTCAACAAGTAGTGCCAACGGCGCGCCCCGCATGCAATGTGCGGGGCGCGCCGACTTCACGCAGAGGGATTGATTCATGGCAAAGATCGTTGAATTCGATGAGGCTGCGCGTCGCAGTCTCGAACGTGGCGTCAACAAGCTCGCGGACGCCGTCAAGGTGACGCTGGGCCCTGCCGGCCGCAATGTCGTCATCGACAAGAAGTGGGGCGCACCCACGATCACCAACGACGGTGTCACCGTCGCCAAGGAGATCGAACTCGAGGATCCGTACGAGAACCTCGGCGCGCAGCTGGCGAAGGAAGTCGCCACCAAGACCAATGACGTTGCTGGTGATGGCACCACGACGGCCACCGTTCTGGCCCAGGCCATGGTGCGCGAAGGCCTCAAGGTCGTTGCCGCTGGTGCCGGCCCCATGGACGTCAAGCGCGGTATCGACGCCGCCATCAAGGCAGTGGACGCCGAACTGCGTCGCGTCGCCCGCCCTGTGAACGGCAACGCCGAGATCGCACAGGTCGCCACCATCTCCTGCCGCGATGAGAAGCTCGGCGCACTCATTGCCGAGGCCTTCGATCACGTGGGCAAGGACGGCGTCATCTCGACCGAAGAGGCCTCCACCATGGGTCTCACGCTCGAGTACACCGAGGGCATGCAGTTCGACAAGGGCTACATCTCGGCCTACTTCGTCACCGACCAGGAGCGCATGGAGTGCGTGCTCGAGGATGCCTTCGTGCTGCTCGTCGCTGGCAAGGTGTCGAATGTGCAGGAACTGCTCCCGGTGCTCGAGAAGGTGTCGCAGACCGGCAAGCCGCTGCTCATCATCGCCGAGGACGTTGAAGGCGAAGCGCTTTCCACACTCGTCGTGAACCGCATCCGCGGCATCTTCACCTCGGCCGCCGTCAAGGCGCCGGCCTTCGGTGATCGTCGCAAGGCCATCCTGCAGGACATCGCCGTGCTCACCGGTGGACAGCT
>JAJXSV010000359.1 GCA_021784375.1 Actinomycetes bacterium
ATGTCCCTCGATATCGCCATGGGCGGCTCCACCAACACGGTGCTGCACCTGTTGGCCGCCGCCCAGGAGGCGGGCGTCAACTTCACCATGAAGGACATCGATCGTCTGTCACGGCAAGTGCCGCACCTTTCCAAGGTGGCGCCCTCCACGCCGCTCGTTCACATGGAGGACGTACATCGTGCTGGTGGCGTGATGGGCATCCTCGGTGAACTCGCGCGCGGGGGCAAGTTGCATACCGACCTGCCCACCGTGCACACCGCCACCATGGGTGCGGCGCTGGCTGAGTGGGACGTCGTCACCACCGCGAATGAAAGCGTCAAGACCTTCTTCCGCGCGGCGCCCGGTGGCATTCCCACGCAGGTTGCCTTCTCGCAGGACCGTCGTTACGAGACCCTCGACGTGGATCGTGAGGGTGGCGTGATTCGCGATCAGGAGCACGCCTTCTCACAGGACGGCGGCCTGGCCGTGCTGTACGGCAATATCGCCGAGGACGGCTGCATCGTGAAGACGGCTGGCGTGGACAAGGATCTGCACCAGTTCTCCGGACCGGCCCGTGTATTCAAGAGCCAGGAGGAGGCCGTCGAGGCCATTCTCAACAACCGCATCAAGGCGGGCGACGCCGTCGTCATCCGTTACGAGGGGCCGCGCGGAGGGCCGGGCATGCAGGAGATGCTGTACCCGACCTCATACATCAAGGCCAAGGGTCTCGGTAAGGCCTGCGCACTCATCACCGATGGTCGCTTCTCCGGTGGCACATCCGGCCTTTCCATCGGCCACGTTTCACCGGAGGCCGCAGCGGGAGGAGCGATCGCACTGATCGAGGAAGGCGACATCATCGTCATTGATATCCCCGGTCGCAGCATCCGCCTCGATGTCACCGATGCTGAGCTGGCGCGTCGGCGCGCGGCCATGGAGGAGCTCGGGGCCGAGGCCTGGAAGCCGGTAGGTCGCGAGCGCGAGGTCTCGACGGCACTGAAGGTGTACGCGGCCATGGTGACGAGCGCGGACACCGGCGCCGTGCGTGACGTCTCACGTCTGGGTTGATTCCGCCATTGCAGCTGCACCTGCGATGCGGTGGGATGACCGCATGACCATCTCCATGCGGATGAACCTGCGGCACATGGCCTGGGCCAACCAGAAGTTGTACGCCGCGGTGGCGGGACTGCCGGACGAAGCGCTGGCGGCCTACATCGTGGATCCGGAGTGGGCCGTGGGCCGCATCCTCGGCCATCTCGTGGAGTCCGGGAACTGGTACCTGTACTGCCTGAAACTCGCGCCCTGGAAGCCGTTCGTTATGCCCAGCAGCATGGCCGATATCCGCGAACAAGCCCATGAGTTGGCGGAGATCGATGCGCGACTGCTATCGCAGGCCAGCCTCGAAGGAGTCATGATCACGCAGGATCTGGGCGATGGTGACCACACCTATCCCCGCTCCATGATCCTGGCGCAAGCCGCGCATCACGCAACGGAACATCGGGCGCAGATCGTCGGCGCTCTGGAGTTCAAGGGCCACAGCCTGTTGAAGCTCGATGACCTCGACCTCTGGTGCTTCTACGCCGAAGTGGCCAAGCCGCGCTGAGCCCGCACCGTGGTTGTTCACGAAGCGCCCAATTTGCGGGTCATTGCTGAACAACCGTGCCATCCTGACCGCGGTTGTTCAATTCCCGCCCGTGTTACGGGCCGTTCCTGAACAACCGTGCTACGCGGCCCTGCGAAGTTGCTGGAGCGCGCGCTGCAATTGCGCGTATACGCGATCGGGCTCCACACGAAGCGCCAGCGTCGAGACCCGGAGCACGGGCGTGCCCTGGATCACCAGCTCATTGCCGCGCCAGTCGTCGTCCATACGTACGGCCCGATCGAGATGCTGCAAGCCGTCGATCTCCACCACAAGCGTGCGCCCCGCGACATTGAACTCCGCATCGGTGTACCGACGGCGCCCCTCCGAATCCAGGCGCTTGCGCTGCCGCACCGGCTCTGGCAAGCCGCGAGCGCGGCAGCCACGAGCGAAGTCCAGTTCATGAACCGAATGGGTGCCCGGGATGAGCAGTGACATGCGCCGTCTTACTGCCGCACTGCCTGGGCCCGGAGGCAGGCGGATCACAGCCTCCTGAAGTTGGCCGAAGTCGATAAGTCCGCGTTGTAGAGCCCATACAGCCTGAAATGCCGCTTGACGATCGGTTCTCGCCCAACGAAGCACCTACACGACCGCCGAAAGTGGCGCGGCACGGTCTGGTTTGAGACGTACGTCCGTTGGGTGCGACTGCGTGTGCATCACACATTGCGGAAGGGGGGAGACGCGGCCGCTGCGTGCTCCGACAAGATGGATGGCCCCGTCCTTGGGCTGAGGCAGCCCCTCGATCTCGAGTGCCGAAGATCCGGCCAGATAGGCGCCCTCGTAATGCAGCGAGGCAACCCAGAGTTCGGTTGGGCGATCCATGGGTAGCAGCGAGACGCGCACTATCGAACTCGTCATGCGAGCCCAGTCGCCGTGGATGACACGACGGGTGACGCAATCACCACGAAACCCGGCCCGGGCAAGTTGTCGGATGGTGATAAGGCCATGCTGCTGCTCGATGAGGTGCGCAAGCGCGGGGCTGATGTTTCTCATGGGCGAATCGTCGGGACGCACCGTGCTGCTCGCCGCAACTCCGGTCTGCAGTGGGGAAGTTGCCGCCATTGCCACCTGTGCACGGTGTGGTTGTTCACGGAGCGCCCAATTTGCGGGTTATTGCTGAACAACCGTGCCATCCTGAGCGCGGTTGTTCAATTCCCGCCCGTGTTACGGGCCGTTCCTGAACAATCGACGTCTTTTAGACGCGGGCTTTGAGGCGCATGGAGAGCGGCGGGGCATCGGGCACGGGCTCAGCCACGCCGACGTCGTCAACGGGCAGGCCGAACATGCGAGTCGCCGCGGTGCCCGCGAGTTCAGCGGCCCACTGCTCGCGCCACGAGACGATCTCCTCGTGGGTGCGGCCGATGAAGTTCCACCACATGACGATGGGCTCTTCGAAAGGTTCACCTCCCAGCAACACCAAGCGGGCGCCAGTATCAGTGGCCACGGTCAACTCGCGAGGGCCCCTGGGCAGCACCAACAACTGCCCCTCCGCTGCCGTCAACGCGCTCTCCCCATCGCTCACG
>JAJXSV010000360.1 GCA_021784375.1 Actinomycetes bacterium
CGGTAGATGATGCGACCCGCAGTGGGTTCATAGAGCTTGAGGATGGTGCGCCCGGCCGTGGTCTTGCCGCAACCCGACTCACCGACCAAGCCGACGGTCTCACCCTCATGCACTTCGAGGTCAATGCCGTCGACCGCCTTCACCACACCGCGGCGGCGGTTGAACACGCCACCGGAATGCGTATCGAAGTGCTTCTGCAGGCCCTCGAGCTTCAGGACGACATCGCTCATCGCACACCCCCATGCGCCGCGCGCAGTTGTTCAGGCGTGAGGTGGCAGCGACCCAGATGACCGGGTGCCACCTCCACCAACTCCGGCATCTGCGTGGCGCAGCGCCCGTCTCCGACCAGTTGCTTGAGATGGCAGCGAGGCTCAAAGGAGCAGCCCTGCGGCATGGCGATAAGTGACGGCGGCTGCCCGGGAATCGCATGCAAGCGCGTGGTGGCCCCCGCCTTGTCCACGCGGGGAATGGACTGCAGCAGGCCCATCGTGTACGGCATCATCGGTTGGTAGAACACATCATCAATGGCGGCCTGCTCCACAATCCGGCCCGCATACATCACATTCACGCGATCCGAGAGTTCCGCAACCACCCCCAGATCATGGGTGATGAGAATGAGCGCCGAGTTGAAGTCGCGCTGCAGATCACGCAGCAACTGCAGGATCTGCGCCTGCACCGTGACGTCAAGTGCAGTGGTGGGTTCATCTGCAATCAGCAAGGCGGGGTTGTTGATGAGCGCCATGGCGATCATGGCGCGTTGGCGCATACCGCCCGAGAACTGGTGCGGGAACTCCCTGGCACGCTTGTCGGCTCCGGGGATCCCCACCATGTCGATCATCTCGACGGCACGCTTCCATGCGTCGGATTTCGAGACGTGGTTGTGCAGCCGATAGGCCTCAGCCAGCTGATTGCCGATTGAGTAATAGGGATGCAGCGACGACATGGGGTCCTGGAAGATCATGGCCATCTGCTTGCCACGCAGCTTGCGCACCGTCTCATCGTCGGCTGCAATCACATCGACCGGGCCCTCGTCAAGGTTGAGGATGGCTTGGCCAGTGATCTGTGCCTGATGACGGTTGTGCAGGCCCATCACGGCCAGCGTGGACACCGACTTGCCAGAGCCCGACTCGCCCACGATGGCCAGAGTCTCCCCGCGAGCCACCGTGAAGGAAATGCCGTTGTTGGCCTTGACCACACCGTCGTGGGTTGGGAAGGACACATGGAGGTCCTTGACCTCGAGGAAAGGCTGGCTCATGCCACACGCACCCGGGGATCGATGAAGGCGTACAGGAGATCCACGATCAAGTTCATGATGACCACGAAAGTGGCAGCAAGCAACGTCGTTGCGACGATCGTGGGCAGGTCGTAGTCGCTCAATACGGCGCGCAGCGAAAGCCGGCCCAGGCCGGGCAGGTTGAAGACCTGCTCGGTGATGATGGCGCCACCCAGCAGACCGGCGAAATCGAGACCGGCCATGGTGGTGATGGGCGCCAGCGCAGCCCGCAGGGTGTGCTTGCGGAGGATCGTCTTCTCACGCAGGCCCTTGGCGCGAGCGGTGCGGATGTAGTCCTCGGACGAGGTCTCAATCACGCTGGAGCGCGTAAGGCGTGTGTAGATGGCCGCATAGGCGAAAGCCAGGGTGATCCACGGCCAGATGAAGGTCTTGAGCCATGCGAATGGATCATCAAAGGGTGAAACCCAGCGTCCCAGATCGAGTGGGCTCACCAGGTTGAACTTGATGACGACGAACAGCAGGATCATGAGGCCGGAGATGAAGGTCGGGAGTGAAGTACCGACCAGCACGAAGGCGGTCGCCAGACGATCGGGCCAGCGGTGCTTGAAGCGGGCTGCCAGCACGCCCAGTGAAACGCCGAGCAGCAGCCACAGTATGAGCGAGCCAACGGCCAGGCTCAGCGTCACCGGGAAGGCGTCACGCAGCAGGTTGGTCACGCACTCGTGGCGCGTGAAGGAGTAGCCGAAGGACGGGGCCGGGCAGCTGAAGGCGGCAGAACCGGTGCCGTAATTACGCCCGGCGAAGATGCCATGCAGGAAATTCCAATATTGCTGCCACAACGGAATATCAAGACCCAGTCGATGTCGATTGGCCTCGATGATGTACGGCTTGCAGTGCACGCCGCAACTCAGGGCCGCTGGATCCATCGGCAGTACCGAGAAGATCAGGTATACCGACATGCTGACCAGGATGAGGATGATGACCGTGTAGGCGAGGCGACGGCCGATGTATTTCAGCACCCTCGATCCTCCGATTCGTGACGTGAATTGCTACGGGCGTGAGTGTTGGGGGCGGCATAGGCGCCGCCCCCAACACTTACTTTGGATTACTTACTTCAGGTACATCGTCGGGAAGAGGAAGGTGCCCTGCGGACCCCACCACTTCACGCCGCCAACGCCGGAACCGAAGGCGTCAGCCGTCTTCGGGAACATGACGCCCAGGATCCAGTACTGATCCATCGCGTACTGAGCAGCCTTGTGCCAGAGCGCAGACTGCTTCGCACGGTTGGTCTCGCCCATGGCCTGATCCACGATCTTGACGAAGGCCGGGTAGGCCGGGTCGTCCCAGTTCTGGCTCAGGTCGAAGCCACCGTTCTTGATGAAGAGCGGAGGAATGACGGTCGAGGCGTTGGCCCAGTCGGCGCCCCAACCCGAACGCGTCATGTCACCCTGCTTGGAGGTGTTCATAACGGTCGAGTAGTACTGACCGGAGGGGATGAAGTTGTACGTCACGACGATGCCAGCGGCCTTCATGGCTGCCGAGATGCTCGGCGTCCATGCCTTGTAGGTCGGCGTGTTCGGCAGGTCGAGGCTGACGCCCGTGTTCGTGAGCTTGTTGTACGCCGACGGGCACTGCGTCTTGGCCTGGTCGAGCAGCGTCTTCACGTACGCCGGGTTGCCAGTGGGCTTCCAGTTCGGATCGTGGATGTTGCCCGTGGTGGGGGCGTAGTCCGGACCGAGGTTGGGCTTGATGGCATTGTCACCAGGCGTGCCGTAGTAGGTGGTGCCACCGTTGGCGTCAATGATCGCCTGGGTGTTCCATGCGAAGAAGAGCGCCTTGCGAGCAGCCACGCAATTCATCGAAGCCGAGTTGACTGCGATGTAACGGGTGTACGGATC
>JAJXSV010000361.1:0-1202 GCA_021784375.1 Actinomycetes bacterium
CCCGCCGGGTGCTGTTCGTATGCACCGGCAACTCCGCCCGTTCGATTCTGGCTGAATGCATCTGGTCCGAGCATTCGACGATTCCCGCCGTATCGGCTGGCACGCATCCGGCGGATCGCATTCATCAGCGCACGAGAACGGCGGCGCGCCGTGCGGGGTTGCATCTGCGTCGCGAGATGCCTCAACACCTTGACGCCGTGCTGCGCGACGATGACCTCGTCATCTCGGTATGCGACGGTGTGAATGAGGAACTCTGTGGGCTCAGCAATGCACATGTGCATTGGTCGATCCCTGACCCAACTCTGCGTGACACCGATGAGGCCTTTGATGCCGCCATCGAGGAACTCAGCGGACGCATCGAAGTTCTGGCACCTGTTCTGGCTCCAACCCGACGCGCTGCGCGCAGGCGGCGGCCCGACTGAAGCGCGCTCAGGCCAGATCGCCGGCTCGCCGACGCAGGCGGGTGCCGAGGCTGGAGCCACGGGCTGTGAATGTGAATGGGACGCCCGAAGGTTGACCGGGCTCTCGCTTGCCCTCGATCACCTCGATGAAGCGATCAATGGCACCGCCGACGTATTCGCTGATCGAATAATGCAACGTCGAGACGTCGAGCTGCTCCAGGCGGGTGTCGCTGTTCTCGTTGACGGTGATGAGACGCAGGTCCTTGCCCACGTTGAGCCCGCGCTTCTCGGCCGCGTCAATCAGCACAGAAGTGACGGGCGCTGCAACCAGCACGGCATCCGCGGGGCTGCGCAACAACGACTCAACGGCAGCTGCGGAAGCACCGGACTCGAGATCCACGGAGAAGGCCAGCGGTTCCAGGTCGTGCTGCGTGCACCAATCCGCATATCCGCGCTGCAACTCGCGAGCTGAGACGGTCTGCAGTTTGGGCCACAGGAGGGCGGGGCGCTGGGCACCATGCTCGGCGAAGTGATCCATGGCCAGGGCCACCGCGGCGTGGAAATCCAGGTGTGCGTCGACAGCTACGCGGGCATCGCCGGGGAGCCCATCTGCGAGTACCGGGACGCCGCGCCCGAAGGCGGCTTCGAGGTAGGGATCGTCAACGCTGGTGTCGAGCACGATCAGCCCGGACACGGGCACATTGACCATGAGTTCGCCCTCCAGGCCGGGAAGCACGGTGAAGGCGTAGCCACGCTCGGTGGCGGCAAGTGTTCCGGCGCCGATGATGTCGGCCCAGTGGT
>JAJXSV010000361.1:1212-3131 GCA_021784375.1 Actinomycetes bacterium
GAACTCACCGGGTCGCTGAAGAGCGCCGATGACGAAGCCGATGGCGCGCACCTTGCCCGAACTGAGCGCCCGTGCACTGGGGTCAGGGACGTAGCCCAGGCGCTTGGCGGCGTCGCGTACGCGTTGGCGGGTTTCCTCGCTGATCTGGTTCTTGCCGGACAGGGAATCGGAGGCGGCACCCAGACTGACACCGGCTTCGCGGGCCACATCGCGCAAACGCGGTTTGGCGGGTCCCACACCACGTGCCATGGCGTCTCCCTTATTGGCCGCCGCCGGCAGCGGACTGCGCAGCAACGCTAGTAGCGAGTCCCCCGAACGGCTTCAGTCTGGCACAAGGTTCTTGCCTGAATTCCGGCAAAATACCCTAATTCGGTCATGAGAAGCGGCGACCGGCCGTAGTCGGATAGCCCTGCTGGGGTCCGGCCGGCCGGCGTACGCTCGCTGTCATGGCCTTGATGGACGTCACGGGCAAGCGGGTGGCACTGGCAGTGGGCGGTGGCGGCGCGCGTGGAGCCGCCCATATCGGCGTCATCGAAGAGCTGGAGCGGCGCGGTGCCAGCATTGTCGCCATCGCCGGTACCTCCATGGGCGCCGTCATCGGTGGCGTGTATGCCGTCGGGAGGCTGCCCGAGTACGCGGCCTGGCTGGCGGCTCTCACGCAACGCGATGTGCTGCGGCTGCTCGATCCCTCACTGCGCTCCCCGGGCATGATCGGTGCGGAAAAGGTCATGGCCAAGATCCGCGAGGTCATCGGTGACGTGCGCATAGAGCAACTGCCCATTCCATACACCGCCGTCGCAACCGATCTGGTGGCTGGCAAGGAGTTGTGGTTCCAGGAGGGGCCACTCGACATCGCCATGCGCGCATCTATCGCCATTCCCAGTGTCATCACGCCACTCGTGCACGAAGGACGGGTCCTGGCTGACGGCGGGATGCTGAATCTGGTGCCGGTCACGCCCCTCGCGGGGGTTCGCGCTGACGTCATCGTCGCCGTGTCCGTCGGCGGTGCGCCGCAGGGGGCTCCGGTGATTCCGGCCAAGAGCGCGGCGGACATGGAGTTGGAGCGGGTGCAGACCGCGGCTACACATGCCCGGGATCTCGACATGCTGAGCCGCATTCGGGCGCGCCTGGGCTGGGAGCGATCGGAGGCCTCAGAGGCGGCTGATCGCGCCCGCGTTCAGGCCGAGAAGGCGATCAATGTGCGAACCCTCGACATCATGGAACTCTCCTTGCAGGCCATGCAACGCATGATCACGCGCTATCAGCTGGCGAGTTATCCCGCGGACATCTTCATCGAGATGCCGGTTGATATGTGCGGCACCATGGAATTCCATCGCTCGAAGGCGATGATCGAAGTCGGGCGGGATTACGCGCGCGCGGCCTTCGACGGGTACGCGGCGCCGTCGCGTGCGCTCACTTCAGAGCCGACGTACCCGCAGCCGCCGATGTTCCAGATCTGACCGAACTCAGACTGGTGACGACGAGCCACCAGGTATTGCCCGGACGCAGCGCAATCTCGTGGCCATCAAGCCCGTAGAAGTGCGGCAGATCGTTCTTGCTGGGCCGACGCCAAGTGGCGTCGATGCGCTCGCCGTCGATGAGCACCAGGGCCTTGCCGCTGCCGATGGTCTGCGGGTAAGGCGTGCGGGCACCGAACTTGTCACCGAAATCGCTGTTCTGAAGATAGGACTGCATGATCACCACATTGGTGGTGTGTGCACGTTCAGTGCTGCCCTTGGCGTCGATCTGCGTGAGCAGCGGCTGGGAGTAGACGTTGATATCCCAACGCTTGTTCGACGCATCCCAGATGAACGACTTCTGTGCCGACGGCCAGCTCACGGTTGCCGTTTCAATGGCGGTCCCTGATTCCACCACGTCCGCGGACAGCTTCCAGTAGGAATTGGAGGCCAGGCGGGCAG
>JAJXSV010000038.1 GCA_021784375.1 Actinomycetes bacterium
GATGGCGCCAATCGCCGACGAGATCGAACAGGTGCTGGTGCAGGTTGCCGCCCTCCGCGACGGCCATCACCTGCAAGCCACGGCAGATGCCGAGCACCGGCAGCATGCGGGCCACCGCCCCTCGGTAGAGCGCGAGTTCGCTCGCGTCGCGGAACTCGCGCGGCTCATCGGCCGTGGGGTCGGGCTCGGCACCGAACAGCCGGGCATCGACGTCCGCGCCACCGGTCAGGACCAGGCCATCGACGAGGTCGAGCACGTCGACGTCCCCGGCATCGGGCGGGAGCAGGATCACGCGCGCCCCCGCTGCCTGCAGCTTGGCGATGTACGCCCACTGCACCTCAGCCGACGGCACCCGGTTCCAGGCCCCCCAGGATGCCGGCTCGTTGTACGTGCTCACACCGATCACTGGTCGCGACATGGGCTGAGTGTGGCACACGACGGCTGACGCCATGGGGGTGAAGAACCGTTGCGCGCCAAGGGGTTCGCGCAATTCGGCGAGGCGACGTCAGTAGCGCGGCAACTGCGGTTCCACGCGATCGATCCAGGCCAGGATGCCGCCGCCCAGGTGCTTGGCGTCGGCGAAGCCGGCACCCTTGAGCACTGCCAGGCACTCGGCTGACCGCATGCCCATCTTGCAGTGCAGCACGATGGGCTTGTCGAGCGGGAGTTGTGCGAGCACTGAGCCGTCGAGGAAGCGACCCTGCGGGATGTTGACCGCACCGTCGATGCGGACGATCTCGAACTCCCCGGGCTCACGCACGTCGATGAGCAGGAAGTCGCGCTCACCGCGGGCGCGCTGCGTGAGCATCAGCGACAGGTCCGCAGCCGTGATCGTGGAATCCGAGACGGCGTCCGCAGCATCCGTGGACAGGACCCCGCAGAACGCCTCGTAGTCGACGAGCGCCGTGATCGATGGCTCGTCACCGCAGATCGCACAGGCGGGATCGCGGCCGACCGAGAGTGTGCGGTACTGCATCTGGAGGGCGTCGTAGAGCATGAGACGGCCGGTGAGCGGCTCGCCGATGCCGGTGATGAGCTTGACCGCCTCCGTGGCCTGGATGGAGCCGATGGAGGCACAGAGGACGCCCAGCACGCCACCCTCCGCACAACTGGGGACCAGGCCGGGAGGCGGCGCGTCGGGGTAGAGGCAGCGGTAGCAGGGCCCGTGGCCCGCCCAGAACACGCTCGCCTGCCCCTCGAAGCGGTAGATCGAGCCCCAGACGCAGGGCTTGCCGAGCAGCACGCAGGCGTCGTTCACCAGGTAGCGGGTGGCGAAGTTGTCGGTGCCGTCGACGATGAGGTCGTACTCCGCGAACAGTTCGAGCGCATTGGCGTTGTCCAGGCGCGTCTCGTGCAGCGCGATGTCGATCAGGGGGTTGATCTCGACGAGCGAGTCGCGTGCGCTCTGCGCCTTCGAGCGGCCCACGTCCGAGGCACCGTGGATGACCTGCCGCTGCAGGTTCGAGACGTCCACGCTGTCGTACTCGACGATGCCGATGGTGCCCACGCCGGCCGCCGCCAGGTACATGAGCACCGGCGAGCCGAGCCCGCCCGCGCCCACGCAGAGGACGCGCGCGGCCTTGAGTCGGCGCTGGCCGGTCACGCCGATGGCCGGGACGATGAGGTGGCGGCTGTAGCGCTCGACCTCCTCGCGCGTGAGCGGCGTTCCGGGCTCGACCAACGGCATCACAGGTGGCCCCGCTTCTGCAGCCACTGGAAGGCCGCGTAGCCGGGGATGGTCGGAAGCCAGAACGTGAGCAGCCTGAACATGAGCACCGAGGACACCGCGATGGTGGAGTCGACACCGGCGGCCACCAGGCCGGCCGTCATCACGGTCTCCACCGCGCCCACACCGCCGGGCGTGGGGGCGGCCTGGCCGAGCGTCGAGCCGGCGAGGTAGACGATGGAGATGGCGGCGAAGGCGCCGTTGCCGCCGAAGGCACGGACGGAGCCGAAGAGCGAGAGGCAGAAGGCGAGGTTCAACACCACCATGCCGAGCACGCCGAGACCAAGCTTGGTCGGCGACTGCGCGAGGAGGGCCAGGCGCGGCAGGACGGGCTGCAGGGTCGGGCGGGCGCGGTCGAGCAACCAGCGGCGCACGGGGGCCCAGAGCATGAGCAGGCCCAGGGCGACCGCGGCCACCCCGACCGCCACGATCGCCGGCTTGGGCGGATCGAAGGTGAAGGCGCGCGAGGTTCCGGCGATCACGCCCATGACGAAGAGCAGCGTGATGTGGATGAAGAAGGCCAGCACCTGCGAGACCGCGACGCTCGCCCCTGCTGCCGCAGCGGGCACCTTGGCGCGTTGCAGGTAGCGCACGTTGATGGCGACGGAGCCCAGGGTCGGAGGGGAGACCAGGGTGGCGAAGGCCGCTGCGAATTGGGCGAGCAGCGTGCGGAACATGGAGAGGCGCTCCGCGACGAAGCCCTCCAGTGCCAAGGCGGCACCGACGAAGGTGACGACACTGGCCGCCGCCGCGACGACCACCCAGCCGTAGTCCGCGTGTCGGAAGAGCCCGACGATGTCGACCTTCCCGAGTTGTCCCAGCAGCAGGTAGGCGGCGACGATGCCACCGACCACGCTCAGGACGCGTTTGGGACTGAGCCGCTCCACCTGCACCTGTTCGGGCTTCGCGTCCACACTGGCGGTGACGCGCACGACCGCATCGCGCACCGATTGCAGCAGCCCACGGTGCCGACGCAGTGCGCGACGGGTGCCGGTCGCGAGGGCGAACGACTGCAGCGCCGGCAGCGCGAGGGCGATGCGACGGGTGCCGAGCGCGTGGACGCCGGTCGCGACGGCACGCTCGGGCGAGGAGGCCAGCGCGAGCGTCACCAGCATGTCCGCCAGGTCGATGCGCTCCTGCAGGTCGGTCATGGCCACCGTGCCGGACGTCGGATGCAGCAGCCAGACCGATCCGTTGCGGTCGCGGACCAGATGGTCGGGGGACAGTCCACGATGCGCGATGGCGGCGTCATGCAGGGTGGCGAGCGCATGCCAGGCGCTCACGAGCACAGTGTCGTCAAGCTGCTCGCCGGTCTCGATGGAGTTCGAGAGCGAGGTGCCATCGACGAACTCGTAGCCGACCATGCAGGAGTCGGCGTCGATGTGGCGCGCGAACAGCAGGGTGGGTAGTGGCGCACCGGCGCGGCTGCCGGCCTGCGAGATGAGCACGGCGCGGTCGAGGGTCTCGCGCATGGTGCGGCCGCTGAGCGCATCGGGGTCGCGCATGCGCAGCGAGCGCCACCAGCTGGGCAGCACGCCGGACCCCTCGAGGTCGCGGTCGTACACCGCCACATGGAGCCGTTGACCATCGAGGGTGCGGGCGGTGTAGCGGCGACCCTTGGCCGTCGATGCCGTCGCGCGGAGGATGGACACCGGGAACCCGGCTTTCGCGAGGGCGTCTGCGACCCTGATGCCGCGGGGGCGGGTCGTCGGCGTGCCGAAGACGTAGCGCAGGATGAGGCCGCTGGCCCAGCCGAGGAGCAGGGTCATGGCGGTTGACACCACGGTCACGCCGCCTGCCAGGAACACCGCGGTCGCTGAGGCGGCGATGACGATGAGCGTCAGCGTGCCGCCCCGACCCTGTTCGCGCACGCGTGCGACGGTGGCGATGGCCACGATCCCACCGAGGAAGGGCTGCAGGGGGTTCACGGCCCGGTCGCGTGTGCCGGCGAGCGCGAACCACATGGGGCTCGAACCCCGCGTCTGCAGGTACCAGCCGAGCGCGGTGAGCACGGTGGAGGCGAGCAGGAAGCCGCCCGCGGACTCGAGGATGACGATGGCGCGTCGGCGCAGCGCGAGGTTCACCGAGATGCCGATGGGCAGCGCGAGCAGCCCCACGCCGGAGATGGCCCCCAGCGGAAGTGCCAGCCAGGCCGGCAGGTAGGTGGCGGACTTGGCGAGGTCGTTGTCCAAGCCGGAGATGGTCGACGCGAGGATGGACGCGAACAGCACCAGCCCGGTGCAGCCGGCGACGATGAGCGCGAAGCGGAGCAGGTCGGAAGGACGGCGGACCCGCTTCGCGATGACGCCGTCTTCGATGACGAGCGTGGCCCCGGTGTCCTGCACGGACTGATCGTTGCATGCCGACACCATCGCGACCAACGCGGGATTGTCGGTGGGCGTCGGTACCGTCGGGCCATGCCTCGACACGAATGGCGGCTGGTGCCAGCCGCTGCGCCCGGGGCACCGCCTGTGCTGGGAGCGGTGCAGGAGCAGGCGGTCTCGTGGGTGTCTGGACCGCTGCTCCTCGTCGGAGGCCCGGGCACGGGGAAGACCACCGTGCTCGTCGAATCCGCCTTGGCACGCATCGCCGAGGGGGCCCGCGCCGATTCGATCCTGCTCCTCGCCGGCGGTCGTCGAGCGGCGGCGAGCATGCGCGAGCGCATCGCCGCCCGCTTGCCGCAGCAGGCGCTGCCCCGTGTCACCACCTTCCACGCCCTGGCCCTCGACGTGGTCACCCGCCTGGCCCCGCCGGAGGAGCCGCCGCGGCTGCTCTCTGCAGCGGAGCAGGAGCGCGCGGTGCGCGAGATCATCCAGGGCACCATCGAGGAACCCCTGCTGCGCGGGGAATGGCCGCCCAACCTGCGCGAGGCAGTGTCGACCCGGGGCTTCGCCAAGGAGGTGCGGGCGGCGTTCGCGGCCGCCCGAGCGCTTGGACTGGCCGGCGACGAGGTGGCCGCCATCGGGCGTCGAGCCGGGGACGAGGCCTGGGCGTCGGTGGGTCCGCTGCTCGATGACTACCTGGAGACGCAGGATCAGCAGCGAGCACTCGACTACGCCGAGCTCATGTACCGCGCGCTCGCCGCCGTGCACGACGCGCGCAACGCGCACCTGTTCGCGGGCCTGCGCTTCGTGTACGTCGATGAGTTCGAGGAGGTCGACGCGACACAGACATCACTGCTGCAGGGCCTGGCCCGCTACCTCGAGGCGCTGGTCGTCACCGGGGATCCGGACCAGTCCGTGTTCGCCTTCCGCGGTGCCGATCCCGGCAACCTGCGCGACTTCCCGGAGCGCTTCGCGGTCATGGCTCGGGCTCGCGGCCTGGATGCGGTGCCGGTGCTGGGTCTGGACCGCGGCTTCCGTTACTCGGCGCCGCTGCGCGATTACGCGTCCGAGCTGTTCGGCACCGCGCTGCCCTCCGCCCTTCCGCTGCGCGTGGCGCAGGCACACCGGCGCTTCCAGGGAGCCGGGCACACCTCCACGGTGCGGGCCTTGCTGTACGACGATGCCCCATCCGAAGCGGTGCACACGGTGGCCGAGATCCGCGCACTCCATGCTGCCTCGAGCGCGTCGTGGGACGAATTCGCGGTGCTCGCCCGATCGACCACGGCCCTCGCCGCGGTTGAACGGGCACTGCAACGTGCCGGCATCCCGGCGCGCGCTGAAATGCGTGCCGGACGACTGATCGAGCAGCCGGTGGTGCGCGTGCTCCTGCGGGCCCTGGAGGCGGTCTCCCGGCAGGAACTGCAGTTGGAACCCGAGCACGCCCACGAGCTGCTCCTGTCGCCACTGTGCGGAATGGATGCCAGCGAGTTGCGCACGGTCTCCCGGGCGCTACGGGCTGACCGTCGCATCCCCAGCGACGAGGCCGTGGCGGCTGCCCTGGGCGCGCCGCATCCCGCCTTCGAACTGCCCGACGATCTCCCCGGTGCGAGTTCCTTCGAGGCCTTGCGCAGCCTGCTGCACCGGGTCCACGCGCGGGTGCGGGGTGGTGCCTCCCCACACGAGGCGCTGTGGCTGCTCTGGTCGGGCACGCGCTGGCCCGAGCGCCTGCGACGCCAGGCCCTTCAACAGGGCTCACCGTTGGCCCATCGAGACCTGGACGCCGTGTGCGAGCTGTTCGACATCGCAGATCGCGCAGTGCTCCGCCGACAGGGACGGGCTGGTGTCGCCAGCTTCGTCGAGGACCTGTTCGGACAGGAGGTGCCCTCTGAATCGCTGGCGGGCCGAGGCTTCGTCGGACCCGCCGTCCACCTCCTGACGGCGCATGCAGCCAAGGGCCTGGAGTGGCAGCACGTGTTCGTGGTCGGCGTGACCGAAGGCGTGTGGCCCAATCTCCGTCGTCGAAGCTCCCTGCTGGACACCGACCGACTCGAGCCCCACGGCCTGGTGGAACCGCGCGGCCGACACGCCCTCTTCGATGAGGAGCGCCGCCTGTTCTACATGGCCTGTACACGCGCCTCCCGGACGCTCGTCGTATCGGGTACCCGCGGAGAGCGTGCCGCCGACAGTCAGCCGTCACGATTCATGCTTGGTGCGCGCGTCCCCGCCGTCGTACGCCCGGGACGTCCGCTGGCCCTCGATGCGCCGGACGACGTCATCGCCGCGTTGCGGCGAGCAGCGACCTCGGAGCAGTCTTCTGTCGCGCTCAGGGCGGCCGCGGTACGCCGCCTGCGCCAACTCGCCGCAGAACGCGATGACTCCGGCGAGGTGCTGTTCTCGGAGGCCGATCCCGACCGCTGGTGGGGTACCCGCCCCCTCACGGAGAATGCGACGCCGGTGACTGCCGCGGATCGGCCGCTCTACATGCGCGGTTCCTCCATCGACGCACTCACCAAGTGCAGCCTCAACTGGTTCCTGGAGCAACGCGTCCATGCCGATGCGGCACGAGGCACGGCGGTGGTCTTCGGATCAGCCATCCACGCGCTGGCCGACGGGCTCGCCAAGGGCGCCATCGAAGCGGACCAGGAAGTGCTTGCGGAGCACCTGCGAGCCGTCTGGAACGATGCCGGGTACGACGCACCGTGGCAGTCGGCCCGGGACTTCGAGGAGGGCCTGCGCGCCGTTGCGCGGCTGCTGCACTGGCATTCCACGAGGGAGCCCAAGGTGCTGGCGAGCGAGGTGGCCTTCGACGGGATCATCGAGGTCCCCACGCCCGGAGGCGGGCGTGAACGGCTGCACATGCGCGGCAGCATCGACCGCATCGAGGTGACCGCGCAGGACACGGTTGTGGTGATCGACTACAAGACAGGTCGCAGCAAGTACACCGTCAACGACGTGGAGCAGAGTGGGCAGTTGCGCTACTACCAGCTCGCGGTGGCCAGCGGTTTGCTCGACGAGCAGTTGGCGGGCGGCCGCACGAACCTGCAGGCAGGTGGGGCGGCATTCGTCCACCTGCGCGTCGATGCCGCGAAGGTGGCGGCGTCGGCCCCCGCGGTGCAGGAGCAGGCGCCCCTCCAGGGTGATGACCCATGGATCGTCGAGGTGCTGGGCGCGGGTCTGGAGGCGGTGCGGGAGGAACGCTTCCTGGCCACCGCGGGACCGCATTGCTCGTTCTGTCGCATGAAGGCCACCTGCCCGGCTCAAGCGGAGGGCAGGATCGAGTCCGCATGAGCACATTCGATGAGGCCCGCCTGTGCCAACTCATGGGAATCCGCTTCAGTGAACGCCAACTTGCTGCCATCACGGCCCCGCTCGAGCCTGCGGTCATCATGGCCGGCGCGGGGTCGGGCAAGACCTCGGTCATGACGGCGCGCATCGTCTGGCTGGTCGCCACCGGCCAGGTCCAGGCGCAGAAGGTGCTGGGGCTCACCTTCACGAACAAGGCGGCGGGCGAATTCCGTGGTCGCGTCCGGGAGGCGCTCGCGCAGCGGGAACTGGAGGTCGAGTTCGCGGACGCCGCCACGGTCACGACATACCACGCGTTCGCCCAGCAACTCATCGTCGACGACGGCATCCGCATCGGCATCGAGCCGGAGGTCCAGCTGCTCAGTGATGTGCGGCGCGAGCAATTGGCCATGCGCGTCGTGCGGAGGCCCGACACGGACATCAGGGCGCTCTCGCACGCCACCACCTCGGTGGTTCGCCTGCTGCTCGCCCTCGACGGCCGTCTGGCGGAGGAGGCCGTCGAAGTGCCCGATGTGCGGGCGTTCGATGAGCACTTGCTCGAGCGCATGGCAGGGCACAAGCAGCAGTTGGCCGGGGAGGCCATCATGGAGACGGCACGACGCCGACTCGAGCTCCTCGACCTGGTTGAGCAGTTCCGCGCGTTGAAGACCCGGGAGCAGTGCATCGACTACGCCGACATGATGCGGCTGTCGCTGCGGCTGGTGCGCGAGCGGGAGGATGTCGCATCGCGACTGCGCCGCGATTTCGATGTCGTGCTGCTCGACGAGTACCAGGACACCTCCGTGGCGCAACGGCTCTTGATGCAGCACGCCTTCGGGCAGGGGCACCCGGTCACCGCGGTGGGTGATGCCTTGCAGGCGATCTACGAATGGCGTGGTGCCAAGGCAGTGAACATCACGCAGTTCCCGCAGCACTTCCCACGCAGTTCTGGCGAAGGGCCGCGGGATGCAGCGGTGTTCGGCCTGCCCACGACACAACGCTTCGGGCCGCTGATCGCGGAACTGGCGAATGACATCACGGCACCGCTGCGCGAGCACATGGCCCACGTCGAGCCGTTGGAGTCTGCGGATGCGGAGCGCAACGGCCCCGGTGAGATCGAGGTGGCGCTGCTCGCCGACCAGACGGCCGAGTTCGCGTGGATCGCCGAGCGCCTGAAGGCAGCACATGCGATGACGCCCTGGGAGGACATGGCCGTGCTGTTGCGAGAGCACAGGCACGCGGCCGCCATCTACGAGGCGCTCACGGCGGCGGACATCCCGGCGCAGATCGTGGGCAAGCGCGGGCTGCTCGCAGTGCCGGACGTGGCCGATGTGGTGGCGTACCTGCGGGTCATCCACGATCCGGCGGCCAACTCCTCCTGGGTGCGCATCCTGGCTGGTCCGCGCTACCGGTTGGGGCTGCGCGACCTGGCCCACCTGGGCCATCGGGCGCGCGCCATGGCGTCCGGTGCAGAGCACGAACCGGGTTGGCAGGCTGCACTGGAGCAGGCGGCCCTGGGCTCGGATGTCATCGACATCATCGCGCTCGGTGACGCCATCGCGGACCCCGGGATGGACACTCCGCTCTCCGAGACCGCCCGCAAGCGGCTGCTGGAACTGCGGGATGAGGTCAGGGGGCTGCGCCGCCACGCCGGTGAGTCCATCGGCGACCTGGTGCGGCTGGTGATCCAGCGCATCGGCCTCGACGTGGAAGTGGCGGCCAGTGACCGAGCCGTGCAGCGCGGCCGCGGGGCGGCCATCGACGCCTTCCTCGAACTGACTGCGGACTTCGTGTCGCTCGAGCAGTCGCATGCACTTCCGGCCTTCCTGCGCTGGCTGGACGACGGCGAGCGCATGGGCCAGCAGGCCCAGATCGAGCAGCCACTGGTCACCGGCGCGGTCGCCATCATGACCATCCATGCCGCCAAGGGCCTGCAGCGGCAGGTCATCGCCCTGCCGGCCCTGGTCGACGGTTCATTCCCATCCAATCGCACCGAGCAGGCGTGGCCCACCAACGCCGATGCCCTGCCCTACGCCACATTGCACACCGACGTCGAAGGCGAACTCCTCTCGTATCCGGGCGACCTCCCGCGCAGCAAGGAGGCCAGCGCCTTCAGCGATCTCCTCAGGCCGCGCAAGTCGGCCGAGGAGACGCGCCTGGCCTACGTGGCGGTCACGAGGGCGGAGCGTCGCCTGATCGCCAGCGCGGCTCGAAGCTACGGCAGGAATCCCGTGGACCCGTCGCCGTTCCTGCTGCAGATCGAGCGAGCAGCGGTACTGCGCGGCGGCACGGTGCACGCCTGGGTGGATGCGGATGCGCCGGTGGCCGAGACCGAGGCTCCTGCACTGATGTGGCCACAGTCCCTGGAACCGGAGTACCACGCACGGTTGCTCGAGGCGGCCGCAGGGGCGGTCCCTGAGGTGGATCTCGAACCAGCGGATGCCGAGGTGATTGCACGCTGGGACGCGGCTATCAACGCGCGCACGGAGGAGCGGCGCGCGGCGCGCGCGGCGGTGCACGACGTGCCATTGCCCACCGCCCTGACCGCCACCCAGGTCCAGCGCCTGCTCGCCGACCGCGCCTCCTTCCTGGCCGACCTGGTGCGCCCGATGCCGCGGCAGCCTGCGTTCGCAGCCAAGCGCGGAAGCGCCTTCCACGCCTGGATCGAACGCCAGTTCGCCGGTCAGCTCAGCCTCGCCATCGACGAGTTCGAGCGCGACGACGACGACGCGGCACTGCGCGCCCTGCAGGACGCCTTCAACGCCTCGGAGTGGTCGCGCCGCACCCCGCTCGCCGTCGAGTTGCCCTTCGTGCTCGGCTTCGGGCCGCACAGTGTGCGTGGCCGCATCGACGCGGTCTACCGCGACCGGGACGGGTTGATCGTGGTGGACTGGAAGACCAACGTGCGTGACTCGGCTGACCCGCTGCAGCTCGCGGTATATCGCCTGGCCGCCGCGGCACACTTCGGTGTCCCCCTGGGCTCGGTGCGCGCGTGCTTCGTGTATGTGGCCCAAGGGCGTACCGAATGGCATGCCGCGGAGACGGACGTGGGTGCCCTGTTGACCGCCCTAGTCGCCGAGGGCTGAGCCGAACCAGTCCTCGATGGCCCGACGGGCGATGGAGACCGCCGACGGCAGGAGCAGGGCTCCATCGGAGAGCAGTTGCGGCAGTTCCTCGCGCGACACCCACCTGGCCTCCTCGATCTCCTTGCCATCCACGCGGATCGCCGTGCTCGTCGCGTGCGCCCGATAGCAGAACATCAGGCTGGCCGGGAAGGGCCATGGCTGGCTGCCCAGATAGACCAGGCCGCCGACCACCAGGCCCACCTCCTCCAGTACCTCGCGCGCCACGGCCTGCTCGGCGGACTCCCCGGGTTCCACGTAGCCGGCCACCAGGGAGAATCGCCGCTCCGGCCAGACGCCCTGCCGTGCGAGCAGCAGGCGGTCGCTGGCATCGGTGATGACGACGATCACGGCGGGGTCGGTGCGTGGGAAATGGGAACTCCCGTCCTGTGGGCAGTGCCGCTCCCAGCCGGCCATCGTCATCACGGTTGCGGCCCCGCAGCGCGGGCAGTGGGTGTGCGTGCGGTGCCACTGGTGCAGCGCCACGGCCGCGCTGGCGACGGCCGCCTGATCGGCGGAGAGCCCCGCCCCGACCTCACGCAGTGAACGGAAATCGTCACGGGGCTCGGGGAAGGTGGCAGCCACATGGACACGGCGCTGCACGCTGCCGATGAGCAGCAGCCCGCTCGCCTCGGCCAGGCGATCGCGCACGTCCCGCAGGTGGCCGCCATCCATGGCCACATCCCCGGCGGACACGCCGACGACGAAGGTGCCGGGGTCGTCGACGGTGCGCCGCAGCCAGGACGGGTCGCCTCGCATCTCGGCCAGGCGATCCAATGAGCCGCGTGCGAGTGCCAGGTCCTGCAACATGGCCACAGTCTGGACCACGCTGTCGGAGGCCACACATAGGCTCGGCGCATGCTGCTCGAGGGGCTCGATGACGACCAACGCGCGGTGGCGCTCGCCACCGCTGGGCCGGTCGTCGTCTACGCCGGTGCAGGGGCGGGGAAGACGCGGGCCATCACCCATCGCATCGCCCATGCGGTGAGCAGGGGGGAGCACGACCCGCGCCGGTCGCTCGCCGTCACCTTCACCACGAAGGCGGCAGGGGAGTTGCGTAGCCGCCTGGCCGGGTTGGGCGCCAACGGCGTGACCGCAAGCACCTTCCACGCCGCCGCCTTGCGCCAGTTGCGCCACTTCTGGCCCAGCGTCGTGGGTGGCGAGCCGTGGCAGATCCAGGCCTCCAAGGCACGCTTGGTGGCGGAGGCGGCTGCGAGGGTGGGGCTCGCAGCAACCCCCGCGCTGCTCCGGGACCTCGCGAGCGACATCGAATGGGCGAAGGTGCGTGAGGCCACCCCGCCGGGCTTTGCCACTGCAGCCGCGGCCGCAGGCCGGGCCACGGCGGCCGACGCACGCGAGGTGGCCGAGGTCTGGTCCGCCTATGAGGACATCAAGCACCAGCGCGCGGTCATCGACTTCGAGGACGTGCTCCTGCTCACCGTCGGCATGCTCGCGGATCGACCCGACATCGCCACCGAGGTGCGGCAGCGCTACCGCTGGTTCACGGTCGACGAGTTCCAGGACGTGAACCCCCTGCAGTACCGCCTGCTCCGCCTGTGGTTGGGCGACCGCGAGGACCTGTGCGTGGTCGGCGACCCGGCCCAGACCATCTACACCTTCGCCGGCGCCGATCCCCGCTTCCTCGAGGAGTTCCCCCAGGTGTGGCCGAGCGCCACCGTCGTCACCCTGAATCGCACCTACCGCTGCTCCCCGGAGATCGCCGCGGTCGCCAATCGGGTCATGGTGGGGTCACGGCGGCACCTGCAGTTGCGCTCGCAGCAGCCGCCCTCGGTCAAGCCGCTGGTCATGGGGTACGACGACGAGGCGGCGGAGGCCGAGGGCGTGGCTGACACCGTTGCCGCCTGGCTGGCCGATGGAGCCGGCCTGCGTGAGATTGCGGTGCTCTACCGCACGAACGCCCAGTCGGAGGCCTTCGAGCACGCGTTGACCCAGCGCGGCATCGCGTACTCGGTGCGTGGGTCGGAGCGATTCTTCGAGCGCGGTGAGATACGCCGCGCCATCACCCTCCTGCGTGGGCAGGCGGTGGCGAACCCCGCCTCACCGGTGGTCGAGACGGTGCGCGACATCGTGTCCGGGCTGGGCTGGAACCCCCATCACCAACCGGGGGGAACGGCAACCCGTGAAGTCTGGGAGGCCTACTTGGCGCTGGTGACGCTGGCCGATGACCTGGTTCGCGAGCGGCCCGAGGCCACACTCGCTGATCTGGTGGCCACTCTCGACCGACGCTCCGAGCAGCAACACGCCCCCACCATCGACGGCGTCACCCTGGCCAGCCTCCACGCTGCCAAGGGCCTGGAATGGCGACGCGTGCTCATCGCCGGCTGTTCGGAGGGCCTGCTTCCACTCTCCATGGCCGATGGGCACGAGGCCGTGGAGGAGGAGCGGCGACTGTTCTACGTCGGTGTGACGCGGGCGGCGGAGGCATTGGTGCTCACCTACGCCCGGGCCCGCTCGGCAAACGCCAAGAGCACTCGCCAGCCCTCCCGGTTCCTCGCCGCCGTCGACCAACCGTTGGACGCCGGCGGCGTTTCGGCATCGAGCGTGCGGCGCGGCACCGCACGACGCGAGCGACAGCGCACCGGTCCTGCGCTGTGCCGCATCTGTGGCAAGGCCCTCGTCACCGGTGTCGAGCGCACATTGGGCCGCTGCGCGATTCATCCCGGCACCGCGGATGAGGAGCTCTACGACCGACTGGTGGCCTGGAGGCTGGCGGAATCGCGTGAACGTGCGGTGCCCGCATTCGTGATCTTCACGGATGCGACGCTGCGTGCCATCGCCGAGCTGAAGCCGGGTACCGAGCGGGACCTGCTCGGAATCAGCGGCATCGGCGCCCGCAAGCTTGCTGATTACGGCGAGGCGCTGCTTGCGCTGGTGCGCGGCTGAGCAAGGGTCGACCACTGGCAGGAGCAGTCCGGATGCACGCGCCACCGTCGGCGCCGGACCTGTGCGTCCGTGCGATCGATGTGCCAGGTGCAGTTCACGAGCGGCGAGGGATCATCCGCGTCGATGACCTCAAGCAGCCGCGAAGCGGTCTCGCTGGCCACCCACATGGCGAAGAGGTTGTCGATGGGTGCCAGCGAACGCCGTGACTGCTCGAACTGGGCGAGCAGGCGGGGCCATTCGGGATCGACGTCGCTGCGGTGCAGTGCCAGGCAGGACCAGCAGGCCGTGTGTCCGGGCAGGGTGAGGGGCCCGATGGTGGCGTAGCGGCTGGTGGCGAGCACGCGCAGGTAGGGGACGCCGGCCTCCTGGTACGCGACCTCCTCCGAGGGGTCCAGGTGGGCGTCACAGGCTATGACGACGGGCCGCCGCAGTTCGGCCCCCTGGGGCACGCGGGCCCGGGCGATGTGTCGCCGCATGGCAATGGTCGGCACCTCCCCGACGTCCGCCGCCTGGGGCCCGCAGGCGCCGACATCGCGCAGCACGATGGGCCGTCGGGACACATGCTGGCCGCGGACCTGGAGGGAACCGATGTGG
>JAJXSV010000362.1 GCA_021784375.1 Actinomycetes bacterium
TGGCACCGGTCGACAGCCAATTCGCGATGTGGGTGGCCAGCGAGACGGCGTCACAACTGCTGCGGGTCATCGACAGCGACGACCCCAGCTCGCTGGTGAACACCACCTTGCACATCGATCGACGCGAATCAGTGATGCGGCGACGTCATTGGCGCGTGCATCCGGACTGTCCCTGCCAGTGGCGCGTGGCTGCCGCCTAGTTCCGCACCAGGCCCAGCACGGCGACACCGAAGTCGGCCAGCTTGCGGGCACCCACACCGCTGATCTGCAGCAAATCGTGCTCGGTGCTGGGCTTGGTTTCCGCAATGGCACGCAGCGTGGCATCGGTGAAGATCACAAAGGCCGGCACGGAACGCGTGCGCGATTCGGCCAGCCTCCACGCCACCAACCGCTCGTACAGACCCTCATCGGCCGTGCTCGGATGTGATGCGCAGCGACCGAGCGTACGTTCCACACCGGTGACCAGAGCGACCCCGCAGACCCGGCACTTGGCCGGCCCTGTGCGCACGTGGTCGCGCCGCGCCGCGCCGCGCCGGACACTGGCGGTGGCGGCACCGCTTGCACTGAGCGGCTGGTCCACCGCGGCCAGGAAACGCGAGGGCTGGCGTGTACTGCGGGTATTGGCCGAACGCGCACGCGCATAGGTGAGGACCAGCGCGGTGGAAGCGCGAGTGACGCCCACGTAGAAGAGGCGACGCTCCTCCTCCACCGCTTCAAAGCCCTCGGCCATGGCAAGCGGCAGCAGCCCCTCGGAGCAGCCGGCAATCACCACGCATTTCCACTCCAACCCCTTGGCTGCATGCAGGCTGGCAAGCGTGACCCCGTCGATGGTGGGCGCGTGCTGCTGCTCGGCCCTGCGATCCAACAGGGCCACCAACTCCGTCAGCGTCGCCTCGGGCTGCTGGCGCATCACATCCTCGGCCAGCGTGACGAGCGCCAGATAGGCCTCCCACACTTCGCGGGTCGCCGATCCGCCGGGCTGGTGGCTGGCATTCCATCCCAGACCGGACACGATGTCGCGCACCGTCTCGACTACGGGTGCCAGTGGATTTGCCAACGCCTGACCACGCAGCAGGGTGATGGCGCGCCGGATCTCGCCACGTTCGAAGAAACGTTCCGAACCACGCACCGTGTAGGCAATGCCACGGTCGGTCAAAGCGTTCTCGAAGGCCTCCGACTGGGCATTGGTGCGGTAGAGCACGGCAATCTCCCGCGGGGACACACCGGCATCGATCCAGGCCTTGATGCTGTCCCCCACCCCGTCGGCCTCCGCCAACTCATCGTCGAAGGCCAGGACCAGTGGCTTCACACCTGCGCGCTGCTGCGACCGCAGTTGCAGGTGGTGGCGGGTTCCGACCATGACGCGGTTGGCCACGGCAGCGATCTCCGGGGTGCAGCGGTAGGTGCGGGCCAGCGTGATGACGGTGGCCTGCGGCCAGGTGCGCGGGAAGTCCTCGAGGAACCGGGGATCGGCACCGGCGAAGGTGTAGATGGTCTGCGCTGGATCGCCCACCACGCAAACATCGTCGCGATCACCCAGCCACAGGCGCAGCAACCGATGCTGCAGGGGATTGACGTCCTGGAATTCATCGACGGTGAACCAGCGATAGCGCTTGCGTACTTCGTCCGCGATGTCGGGACGGTCGGAGAGCATGCCCACCGTCAGCAACAGCACATCCTCGAAGTCGATGACGGCACGCTGGTGCTTGATGTCCTCATAGGCCGTCCAGACCGCTGCCACTTCGCGGGCATCGGCAGCGGTGATGCGACCGGCCGCGGCAGCTGCGGTGGCGAACCCTGCGGGCGTGATTTCGCGGACCTTGGCCCATTCGATGTCGCCGGCCAGGTCGCGCAGCATGGGGGCCCCTCCGCCCAGACCCACGCGCGCCGCCGCCTCCGCCACCAAGCGGGCCTTCGAGGCCTGGATGGGCCAGGGCTCTCCACCCACCACGGTGGGCCAAAAATGACGGAGTTGCCGCAGGGCCGCGGCATGGAAGGTACTGGCCGCCACCTGACCGGCACCGAGCGCCGCCAGCCGGCCGCGCAGTTCGCCGGCCGCCTTGGTGGTGAAGGTGACCGCCAGCGATTGCCGCGGATCATGGGCGCCGGTGGCCACAGCGTGGGCGATGCGATGCGTGATGGCGCGTGTCTTCCCGGCGCCGGCGCCGGCGTAGACGACAACCGCGCCCTCGGTGGCCATGGCCACCGCACGTTGATCGTCATCGAGGCCCTCAAGCAGCATGGGCCGAGCCTATGTCGGGGCCCTGACAGGGTGGACCAGACTGGGTCCATGCTCGATGAACTCGCACTTGGTCGTGGCACCCTCGACCGCCTGGCCCTCCTGCGTCCCGACACCCAGTGGATCAAGCGCACCAGCGACGATCCCAGTAGCTTCATCGTCGGTGTCTCCGCCGGCGAGGTGTTGGCAGATGGCGAGCGGCTGCGCGATGCCCGAGCGCATCTGGCCGAGGCCACCGACCTGCTGCTCATCGGATCCGCGCAGGGCATCACCTACATCGCTGCCACCTTCCCCGCACCGCTCGAGGGCTTCCGATCGTTGCGCGAGATCGGTGCTGCGCTCTCCGCTGACGAGGCCGCAGTCGCGACCACCGCGGTGGCCTTGCATCAATGGCATCGCACACACACCCACTGTCCTCGGTGCGGCAATGCCACCGTGCCCGCCATGGGCGGCTGGGAACGCCACTGCCCGCAAGACGGCACCTCGCATTTCCCGCGCACCGATCCCGCGGTCATCGTCGTCATCACCGACCGCGAGGACCGACTGCTACTGGCCCGGCAGGTGGTGTGGGCAGCGCGTCGTTTCTCACTGGTGGCGGGGTATGTGGAACCCGGTGAGACGGCGGAGCAGGCGGTTGCGCGTGAAGTGCTGGAGGAAGTGGGCCTGGCGGTGACGGAGGTGGAGTATCTCGGCAGCCAGCCCTGGCCCTTCCCCGCGAGCTTGATGCTGGCCTACCGCGCCCGGGCTGGCGGCACGGAGTTCCGGGTGGACGGTCAGGAGATCGAGGAGGCCATGTGGGTGTCCCGCGCCGAACTGCCGGGCCTCCTGGCCGACGGCAGCCTGCTGCTGCCCTCGCGGGTGTCCATCGCGCGGCGGG
>JAJXSV010000363.1 GCA_021784375.1 Actinomycetes bacterium
ACCGTCTCAACGGTGCCGGCTGGTACGAGACGCTGGATCGCGACGAGCGCTTCAGCGTGCTGGCGGCTGAACTGGCGTCGATGCGTCCCCTGGCCGCCACGCCGCCGCCACTCGATGCGGAGGGTGCCGTCACCTACAAGGCCTTTCGCGCCATCGCCACCGCCCAGGCGGCGTACGGGCCGGACGTCGTGGAGAGCTACATCATCTCCATGACCAAGGGCGCGGATGACGTGCTCGCCGCGGCTGTGCTGGCTCGCGAAGCCGGCCTCATCGATGTGCTCGCCGATCATGCAGCCATCGGCTTCGTGCCGCTGCTGGAGACCGTCGACGAACTGCGCCTGGCCGGTGAAATCCTGGACCGGCTGCTCGAGGACCCGTCCTACCGACGCATCGTGGCCCTGCGCGGCGATGTGCAGGAGGTCATGCTCGGCTACTCCGACTCCAACAAGGACGCCGGTATCACGACCTCACAGTGGGAGATCCACCTCGCGCAACGGCGCCTGCGTGACATCGCCCGCAAGCACGGAGTGCACCTGCGCCTCTTTCACGGTCGCGGTGGCACCGTGGGTCGGGGTGGCGGTCCCGCCTACGAAGCCATCCTCGCCCAGCCCTGGGGTGTCCTCGACGGTGACATCAAGATCACCGAACAGGGCGAGGTCATCTCTGACAAGTACCTCCTGCCCGCATTGGCCCGTGAGAACCTCTCGCAGATGCTGGCCGCCGTCATCGAGAGCACGCTGCTCAATCGGGTGCCGCGTCAGGATCCCACGGACCTGCAGGTATGGGACGACGCCATGCGGGTCACCTCCAGGGCCGCGCAGGCCAAGTACCGGGAACTGGTCACCCAGCCCGACATCGCACGCTATTTCGCACTTTCAACCCCCATCGATGAGTTGGCCGATGTGCACATGGGCTCGCGGCCATCACGACGGCCGGACACCAGCGCCGGCATCGACGGCCTGCGCGCCATTCCCTGGGTCTTCGGCTGGACGCAGTCGCGGCAGATCGTGCCCGGTTGGTTCGGCGTCGGGTCGGGCCTGCGCGCAGCCCGCGAGGCGGGCTTCGGCGAGCGCATTCACGAGATGTACCACGACTGGCACTTCTTCCGGAACTTCATCTCCAACGTGGAGATGACGCTCGCCAAGACAGACATGAACATCGCCTGGCAGTACGTATCGCGTCTGGTGCCACCGGAGATGCATCACATCTTCGAGATGATCCGCGAGGAGCACGAGCTCACGGTGAAGGAGCTCATCGAGATCACCCACGGTCCGACACTGCTGGCCTCCAACCCGGCGCTGGCCGGCACGCTGGTGATCCGCGACTACTACCTGCTGCCGTTGCAGTACCTGCAGATCGCCTTGCTGGAGCGTGTCCGTGAACAGCGTGCCAAAGGCGAGGTGGACGCCACTCTGCGCCGCGCACTCTCCCTCACCATCAACGGCATCGCCACCGGCCTGAGGAACACAGGCTGAGCGAACGAGTGCAATGGCAAGCTCGCTTGGCATTGCCGAGCGAGCGAAGGCCTGTGGCGGTCGCGGCTACCCCAAGGGCTCGAATCTGGCCGTGAAGTGGCGTAGCGCCCTGGGCTGCTCGACGATGCGGTAGCCACGCAGTTGAGCAGCGCGCTGGGCCACGGCCCGGCAGACCTCGATGACGTAATCGATGTGGCTTTGCGTGTAGGTGCGTCGCGGGATCGCCAGCCGCACCAACTCCATGGCCGCTTCGTGCTCGGTGCCGTCCGGGTGCATGCCGAACATGACGGTGCCGATCTCGCAGCCGCGAATGCCACCCTCCTCATACAGGGCCACCGCCAACGACTGACCCGGATACTGCTTGGCAGGAATGTGCGGAAGCAGAGCCTTGGCGTCGATGTACACGGCGTGCCCACCGATGGGACGCACCACGGGAATGCCCGCAGCGTGCAGCGCCTCACCCAGGTACGCGGTGGAGGTGATGCGGTACTGCAGGTAGTCGTGGGAAACCGACTCGCGGATACCCACCGCCAGCGCCTCCAGGTCGCGGCCCGCCAGACCACCGTAGGTGGGGAAGCCCTCGGTCAGGATGAGCATGGTCCGTGCCTCCGCCGCCATGGCGTCATCGTTCAGCGCCAGCCAACCGCCGATATTGCCCATGGGATCCTTCTTGGCGGAGATGGTCATGCCGTCCGCGTAGGACGCCATTTCGCGCACGATGTCCGCCACTTCGCGCTCGCTCTGGCCGGGCTCGCGCAGGCGGATGAACCACGCGTTCTCCGCGTAACGGCAGGCGTCGAGGATGAAAGGGATGCCGTGACGGTGCGCGACTTCGCTGACCTCCCGGATGTTCTGCAGGGATACCGGCTGTCCGCCACCGGAGTTGTTCGTCACCGTGAGCATGACGGCAGGAATGTTGGCGGCGCCACGCTCAGTGATGAAGCGATCGAGTGCCTCGACATCCATGTTGCCCTTGAAGGGATGCAGGCTCTGCGGGTCGCGGCCCTCTGCGATCACCAGATCCACAGCTTCGGCGCCCGTGAATTCGATGTTGGCGCGCGTGGTGTCGAAGTGCGTGTTGCTGGGGATGAACTTCCCAGCGCCTCCGATCACGGAGAAGAGAATCTTCTCCGCCGCCCGGCCCTGGTGCGTGGGAATGACGTGCTTGAAGGGGAACAGTGAGGTGACGGCGTCACGGAAGAGCTCCCAGGAGGGCGAGCCGGCGTACGACTCGTCACCGTGCTGGATGGCCGCCCACTGGTCGCGGCTCATGGCGCCTGTGCCGGAGTCCGTGAGCAGATCGATCATGACGTCCACCGCACGCAGCGAGAAGAGGTTGTAACCCGCGGCTCTCAAGGCGTTCTCGCGCTCCTGCGGCGTCGTGAGGCGAATGGGCTCGACGGAGTGGATGCGGAAGGGCTCGATGATGGTGTGGAAGGTCATTGGGCGAGGCTAGGTGAAAGTTACCTGCTTTCGTCAGACCCCTTGGGCGCTGAATCCGTCCGGTGGCGGCTAGAGGTAGCGGAGCATGCGGGTGTTGCCAAGGGTGTTGGGCTTCACGCGCTCCAGGTCGAGCAGCTCCGCCACGCCTTCGTCGCGCAGTTCGCGGGGAGCCTAGT
>JAJXSV010000364.1 GCA_021784375.1 Actinomycetes bacterium
GGGCTGCGGCCGCCTCCGGGTCAAGCGCCGAGAAGAGCGGCGTCGACATCAGGGTTCTGTTCACGGATCTCCTTCTGCGGGGCAGAGTGTAGCGGCGAGGCTATTCGCGAACCTCGACGATGAGCTCGACCTCCACCGGCGCGTCCAGCGGCAATGAGGCCATGCCCACGGACGACCGGGCGTGAGTTGCTGCGGAGCCCAGGACAGCACCGATGAAGTCACTGGCCCCGTTCATCACCGCGGCGTGGTTGGTGAAGCTGGGATCGACGGCAATGAAGCCCACGACCTTCACGACACGACTGATGCGATCAAGATCTCCGATGAGCTGCTTGATGGCGGCGAGCGCATTGAGCGCACAGATCCGGGCAGCGGCCTTGGCGGTATCGACGTCTACGTCGGCGCCCACCTTGCCCGTGGCGACCAACTGGCCCGCAACCAACGGGAGCTGGCCGGAGGTGAAAACGAGGTTGCCCGTGCGGACAGCCGGCACGTAGGAGGCGATGGGTGCCGCGACCGGTGGCAGGGTGAGGCCCAGTTCCGCAATGCGGGTTTCCACGGTGGACATGGTCAGCCTCCCAGCGGCCGCTTGAAGTAGGCAACCAGGCTCTCAGGATTGGGGCCAGGAACCACCTGAACGAGTTCCCAGCCGTCGGCCCCCCAGCCGTCAAGGATCTGCTTCGTGGCATGCACCAGCAAGGGCGCAGTGGCGTACTCCCATTTCGTCATGGCCAGACTCTAGCCAGCGCGAGCTCCGATACCCGAGGCCGGTCGCCGGGGGTGCCGTGGCGGGCCAGGTTCTAGGCTGCACGCGTGCAGTCCGTACACCGCCTCGCGGCCCTTGCCCGCCTCCTCGGCCTGGGCGGGGTGGCCGGGCTGCTGCTGGCAGGCGCATTGGTCCCCGTGGTCGGCGTCACGGGCGGTCTCGCCACACGATCGCTGGAGGGCTTCGAGTCGCTGCCCGTCACGCTGCGCTCGCCCGACCTGGCACAGCAGACCGTGATCGAGGCCGCCGACGGCACCCCCTTTGCCACGCTCTACTACCAGAATCGCATCAGCGTGCCGCTGTCACAGGTGGCACCCATCATGCAACGGGCCATTATCGACACCGAGGACGAGCGCTTCTATCAGCACCACGGGGTGGATGTTCGCGGCACCCTGCGCAGCTTGGTGTCCACGCTCACCGGACGGCAGGTCCAGGGCGGTTCCACCATCACCCAGCAACTGGTGAAGCAGACCCTGCTCGCCTCTGCCACGGATGCCGCGAGTGCGGCGGCGGCCACGGCTCGTACGCCTGCACGCAAGTTGCGCGAAGCCCGCTATGCGCTGGCCCTGGAACGCAAGTTCACCAAAGCACAGATCCTCGAGTCCTATCTCAACATCGCCTATTTCGGTGCCGGTGCGTATGGGATCGAGGCCGCGAGCCGCCGCTACTTCTCGAAGCCGGCAAGTGAACTCACGCTGGCGGAGGCCTCCCTGCTGGCGGGTCTGGTGCAGCAGCCATCGGGCTACGATCCGCTGCGTCACCCGCAAGCCGCCACCGACCGACGCAGCAAGGTGTTGCGCAACATGGTGCGCCTGCACGACATCACCCAGGCCCAGGCGGACCATGTGGAGCAGACGCGCGTCGTCGACATCGTGCACCCCGCCTCGGTTCCGAACGGATGCACCGGATCTATTGCCCCCTTTTTCTGCGACTACGTCATGCAGACCATCCGCACCGATGTCGCCTTCGGTCCCACACTTGCCGCGCGCGATGCACTGCTGCGAACCGGTGGGCTGCATATCCGCACCAGCCTCTCCTTGCAAGCGCAGAAGGCCGCGCAGAAGGCAGTGGACAGGACGATTCCACGCAACGATCCCTCGCGAAAGGCGGCCGCGATCTCGCTGGTGCAGCCCGGCACCGGGGCCATCGTCGCGATGGCCCAGAATCGCTTGTGGGGAACCAGCGGTGTGGGCATGACGACGTACAACTACAACACCAACATGGCCTTCAGCGGCACGCGCGGCATGCAAGCGGGTTCCACCTTCAAGGTCTTCGTGCTGGCCGCCGCCATGGAGAAAGGCCTGTCGCCAACGGAGGTCATCAATTCCCCCAAGACTCGCACGTTCACCCAGTTCTACGGCTGTGGCGCCAATGGCGCATCGCTCTTCCCGCCCTACACCGTCTCCAACTCCACACACTCGGGCCGCTTCAACATGTACACCGGCACCGCGGAATCCGTGAACACGTACTTCATGGCGCTGGAGCAGAAGACCGGTATCTGCCGGCCCGCTGAGATCGCTATGAGCATGGGCGTGACCAAGGCCGACGGCTCGGCGCTGGAAGCAGTGCCGTCGTTCGTACTCGGTGCCAACGAGGTCTCGCCGTTGTCATTGGCCAACGCCTACGCCACCTTTGCCGCGCACGGCCTGTACTGCCCGGCACACGCGGTGCTTTCCATCACCAAAGCCGATGGCACCGCGCTGCCCGTCCCCCCAACCTCCTGCTCGCAGGTGATCGCGCGCGGAGTCGCGGACGGTGTGGCCCTGATGCTGCGCGGCGTCATCGACGGCAACGATCCTCACCGGACAGGCGGCACCATGGCCCTGGGTCGGCCGGCGGCGGGGAAGACGGGCACCACCGATGATTCCGCGGCTGTGTGGTTCTGCGGCTTCACCCCAGACCTTGCCGGTTGCGCGTGGGCGGGGGATCCGCGCGGCGGCTTCAAGTACAAGATGTCCGACATCGTCATCAACCACGTGCGCTACACACCGGTGTACGGCGCGTCCATCCCCGGGCCGATCTGGAAGGCCACCATGCAGGGCGCGCTCAAGGGCGCACCGGTGGTGCAATTCGACCTCAAGCCGGTGCTCGGCAATGGCGTGATAGAGGGACCAGCCGCATGCGGTCCCGCCACCAGTCCCTGTCCTGTCTCCAGTGATACGGCGACGGCCACTCCCAGCGCTACACCGGGCGTACCCGCCGGACCGACGCCGACGATGTCACCCAGCCTGTCGCACTGAGCCAGGGGCCAGTCGCTCCCATCGCTGCAGCGCTGCCACCTCCATGGGTGAGCGTTGCCCGACGATCCAGCGCATCACGCCCAGCAC
>JAJXSV010000365.1 GCA_021784375.1 Actinomycetes bacterium
ATCTGCTCGCCCATGGTGTCATCCTTCCTGTGCCGAGATGGTTGTCGTAGCCCAACAAAAAACCCCCCAGCCGAAGGCCTGGAGGGTGCGCGCGGTAAGCCGCTTGGCTTGGGCCGCGCGCTAACTAACTACTACAAGGTTCTGCACAAGGCTGAGGCTAACGCACCGTCCACATACCGTCACCCCACGTCTCGCATGTTGAACAGCCGACGGCTCCTTTGTGGGGCCTTCAAGCGCAGCGAAGGCCCCACAAAGCAGCCGTCGGCGGACGTGGGTCTTAGCATGTGCGCTGTTGAAGGGACCCCGATGGACGCACCGCGCACGCCACTTCTTGATGCACTACGGGCGGGGCGCACATTGCGGCGACGACCCATGCAGATCCCCGGCCACAAGAACCGGTACGCCGATCTCGAGTTGGGCGTGGGCGTGCAGCCCCTCGGGTTCGAATTCCTGCACGACGTCATCCGCGACGACCTGCCCCTGCAGGGGGGTGCCGATGACAATCACTTCACCAACGGCTACGACGAGGACGCCGAAGCCCTCTATGCCGCAGCCATCGGCGCCGCGCACACGCGCTTCCTGGTCAATGGTTCATCACAGGGCAATATCGCCGCGCTGCTGGCCGCCGCCTCGGACGGCCAGCCCATTGCCGTCGACCGCACCTCGCATCGCAGTGCACTGGCCGGTCTGCAGCTCAGCGGCGGCCTGCCGGTGTGGGTGTTCCCCGAGCTGCATCCCGAATACGGCCTGCCCATCGGCATCGATCCCGTGGCCCTACGGGGCCTGCGTTCGGACATCACCGCCATCTCCGTGACCTCACCGGCGTACGTCGGCACCATGTCCCAGGTGCGCGCGCTTGCCGATGCCGCACATGCGCTCGGGGTGCCGCTGGTGGTGGATCAGGCGTGGGGCGCACATCTCGACTGGATGCATGAGACGCACGCCGGAGCCATCGCACAGGGGGCGGATCTCGTCGTCACCAGCATCCACAAGGCCCTCATGGGCTACTCGCAGACCGCCATCGTTTCGACCTCGGGCCACTACATCGATTCCAAACGTCTCGATCGCGCCGTCGACCTGACCATGACCACCTCGCCGTCCGCGACTCTGCTCGCCTCCATCGACGCCACTCGCGCCGTGATGGAGTTGTACGGCGCCAGTGCCCTCGAGCGCGCCATCGCGGCCACGGATGCGGCCAAGCGCGTGCTTCGGCAGGTGCCGGGCGTCGTGATCATCGACGACGCCGAGATCGGCAGTCTGGTGGATCCGCTGAAGATCACGCTCTGGCTCCCCCGTACCGGTGTCACCGGTACCGCGCTGGGCGCCGCGCTGTGGGCCGCCGGCCATGGCGTGGAATCGGCCGACACGGACTCCATCGTCATGAGCGTGTCAATCGTCGACGACGCCCAGTTCATCATGGAGATGGCGCAGACCGTACGCGGCATCATCGAGCAGCTGCGGGCACCCGCTCGAACTCCCATGCCCACCGCGCTCTGGCAGATACGTCCCGATGTGGTGGTGGCACCGCGGGACGCGCTCTTTGCCAAGCGTCGTCGCGTATCCATGGACGAGGCCATCGGTCATGTCTCGGCCGAGCAGTTCGTGCCCTACCCCCCGGGCGTGCCGCTGCTGGCGCCCGGAGAGCGCGTCACTCGCGAACTGGTCGACGCCATCCGCCTGGCCGGCCGGATCGGACGGGTGTCGTACTGCAGCGATCGCACGTTCCAGACCATTGAGATCGTCGACGAGCTATAGACCGCACAAATCCCATCGTTGCCCGCAGACCCGCGACTGACGACGATTTTTGCCTTAGATTGCACGCGACAGGTCGTTCCGCACGCACTTGAGTACCGCGGGGGCGTAGTCAATTCTGACCGCCGGGACGACCTGTTTCATGCGCGGCGACCGCTCACATGTTGCGACGGTAGGCGCCACCCAGGGCGAAGAAGGTCTCCGTGATCTGTCCCAGCGAACACACCCGCGCCGCCTTCATGAGTTCAACGAAGAGGTTGTCGCCCCGCAAGGCCGCTTCGCGAAGTGCCGCCAGCGCTGCCGTGGCTTCGCTTGCGTGTTCGGCCTGAAAGGCCCGGAGTCGCGAGAGCTGCGAATGCTTCTCCTCGTCCGTCCCGCGCGCGAGTTGCAGCGGCCCACGCGCCTGCTCATCGGCCTTCGGATCGAGGAAGGTGTTGACGCCCACGATGGGCAGCGAGCCGTCGTGCTTGCGCTGCTCGTAACGCATCGATTCGTCCTGGATGCGACCGCGTTGGTAACCGCTCTCCATGGCACCGAGCACACCGCCGCGCGCGGTCAGGCGATCGAATTCAGCAAGCACCGCCTCCTCCACCAGATCCGTCAGCTCCTCCACCACGTATGAGCCCTGCAGCGGGTTCTCGTTCATAGCCAGCCCCCACTCGCGATTGATGATGAGTTGGATGGCGAGCGCGCGCCGCACCGACTCCTCGCTGGGCGTGGTCACGGCTTCGTCGTAGGCGTTGGTGTGGAGGCTGTTGGCGTTGTCATAGATGGCGTTCAGCGCCTGCAGGGTTGTGCGGATGTCGTTGAAGGACATCTCCTGCGAGTGCAGCGAGCGGCCCGAGGTCTGGATGTGGTACTTGAGTTTCTGCGAACGTTCGTTGGCGCCATAACGCTCGCGCATGGCAATGGCCCAGATGCGTCTGGCCACCCGGCCCATCACGGTGTACTCAGCATCCATGCCATTGGAGAAGAAGAATGAGAGGTTGGGTGCGAAGTCATCGATGCGCATCCCATGCGCGAGGTACAGCTCCACATAGGTGAAACCGTTGGCCAGGGTGAAGGCCAGTTGGCTGATGGGGTTGGCACCTGCTTCGGCGATGTGATAGCCGGAGATGGAGACGGAGTAGAAGTTGCGCACGTCATGGTCGATGAACCACTGCTCGACATCGGCCATCATCTTCAGCGAGAACTCCGTGGAGAAGATGCAGGTGTTCTGGCCCTGGTCCTCCTTGAGGATGTCGGCCTGCACGGTGCCGCGAACGTTGGTGAGGGTGAAGGCCTCGATGCCCTGGCGTTCGACGGCTGTGGGTTCGCGTCCCTCTCGCTCCG
>JAJXSV010000366.1 GCA_021784375.1 Actinomycetes bacterium
GCGATGCCGACGACGAACTCGGGCACGGCCGCGACCACCAGCGTCACGATGGTGACGACGTGGTCGAGCCAGGTGTCGCGGCGGGCAGCGGTCCAGACACCGAGCACGATGGCAACGATGGTGCTCACCACCGCGGAGATGAGCATGAGCGTCATGCTGTTCTTGATGAGCGGGAGGATGTAGTCCCAGACCGGAACGCCGTTGGCCAGGGACTGGCCGAGGTTGCCGTGCAGCAGGTGGCCGAGCCACGAGAAGTACTGCTGGAGCATCGGCTTGTCCGTGCCCAGTTGCTTCTGCAGGGCCTGCAGGGCGTCGGTGGCCGCCTGCTTGCCGAGGATGGCCCGAGCCGCGTCACCCGGAAGCGCCTGCGTGGCGAGGAAGACGATGGTTGCCACGACCCACACGATGCCGACTGCGAGCAGCAGCCTTCGTGCAATGAGTCTCAGCATCAGTCGTCAGTCCTCGCCACGTCAGGTTCGGTTGCTACTTCTTGATCCACAGGGAGTCGAACCCGAACTGCATGAGCGGAACACCGCTCTTGTCCGGCCTCAGTCCCTGGACCTTGGCGTTGTAGGCGTCAGTCTGGTCGAGGAAGCCCCAGATGATGAGCCCGCCGTTGTCGTACTCGATCTTCTGCGCCTGCTGGATGAGCCTGCAGCGCTGCGCGATGGAACCCGCCGCACGTGCCTGCTTGACCAGCGAGATGAAGGTCGGGTCGGCCCAGTTGGTCTCGTTGTAGGGAGCCGTGGGGAGCGATCCGGCTTCCGTCTGGGGCAGGAAGTCACGCGTGTACCAGAAGCTCTGCGAGAACGGGTAGCTGAGGTAGCCGCCCCAGTACGTGTTGCTGTCGAGGATCTTCAGGTTCACCGTGACGCCGGCCTCCTTGGCCTGCTGCGCGAACACCTGGGCCTCCTGCACGGCGGTGCCGGAGATGCCGGCAGACGTCGTGAGGTCGACGGTGAGGTTCGACTTGCCTGCGGCAGCGAGCAGCGCCTTGGCCTGTGCGATGTCCTGCGAGCGCTGTGGGAGCGACTTGTTGTAGCACTGGTCGAGCGGTGCGTAGAGGTCGTTGCCAAGCGTGCCGTGCCCGCCGAGCACCTGCTGGATCATCTGCGGCCGGTTGATGATGAGCCGGAAGGCCTGACGCACCCGGACATCGTCGAACGGGGGCTTGTCAACGCGCATGGTGAACGGGTGCCAGGCGCCGGTGACCGACTCCAGCACCTTCTTGCCCGCGCCCGTGATGGAGGGCAGCATCGACACCGGCACGGAGGTCACGGCATCCACCTGGTTCGACAGCAGCGCGTTGATGCGCGCGTTGTCGTCAGCGAAATTGCGGATGATGAGCTTGTCGATGTAGGGCTTGCCCTTGAGGTAGAAGTACGGGTTGCGAACGAACACCGACTGCTGGCCGGGCGTGAACGACACGTACTTGAAGGGCCCCGCACCCACCGGCTTCTTGGGGTTGTAGTTCGCCGGGACGATGCCCACCGCGTAACCGGCCAGGGTGTCGATGAAGGTCGAGTTGGGGTTCTTCAGCGCCACGATCGCGGTGAGCGGCGTGACGGCCCGGGTGTTGGTCCAATCCACGTCGACGAGCGAGGTCGCGGAGGCCTTCTTGTCGGTGACGATGCGCTTGAGGGTCGAGACGATGTTGGCGGCCGTGATCGGCTTGCCGTTGGAGAACCTGAGGCCCTTGCGCAGGGTGACGGTCCAGATGGTGGCGTTGGCGTTCGAGCTGATCGCCTTCGCCAGCTTCATGACGATCTTGTGGTTGGCGTCGTAGCCGGCGAGGGACTCGTTGAGCGCGAAGACGCGCGCGATGTCCGCCTCGTTCGCCGGGCTGTGGGCGTCCAGCGTGTCGGTGGACCCGCCACCGGCGACGCCGACCGTGAGGGTGCCGCCCCTGACCGGCTTGGCCGGCTTGGCCGCCAGGGTGGCGGCATGTGCGGTGCTCATCGTTGGCACGACCAGGGCGAGCATCGCGATGCCGGCGATGAACGAACTCCTGGACCGCGACGAGAGGGTCATGCCCATGGACATTCTCCATTCGACTAACGCATCAGTCTGATGCGATTCGCGGAACCTAGCCCGGCCTTGTCGGGGCGCGATAGAGCAATCGATAAGTTCGGCGATCACAATCCGTAGTGACGCAGGTCACGTCGCCGACCGGTGGCCTGCGCACGCCGAACGTGGCCATGGAACGCTGGACAGATCGTGCACAATCGCCCCCATGACCGAGTCCAACGGGCGCTTCGACAAGCACCGCCGCGAACGCATCCTCGACGCCGCCGCCCACCTCATCGCGGAGCGTGGCGTGAACAACGTCCGCGTCGCCGACATCGCCAAGCGGGTGGGGACCACCTCCGGCACCGTGCACTACCACTTCGAGTTCAAGGACGACCTGCTCAACAGCGCCATCGAGTGGGCAGTCACCCAGGCCTTCGAGCGCCAGGCCAAGCTGCTCGACGGCATCATCACGCCCAAGGAGAAGCTGCTGCGCATCGTCGAGATCCAGCTCCCCAACGACCAGCAGTCGCGACACGAGTGGTCCATCTGGCTGCAGTTCTGGAACGAGGCCAGCCTGCGTCCGGAACTGCGCGACACCCACATCGCGCTCAATCAGCGCTGGCGGTCAGGACTGGTCGAGATCGTCGAGGAGGGAATTCGCGAAGGCGACTTCAAGCCTGTGAATGCTAAGGATTTCGTCGATCACATGCAGGCACTGTTCAACGGTCTGGGCGTCGAGGTGCTCGTCGGGACCTCGACCCTCGAGCACATGCGAGCCACCATGGTGAGCTTCCTCAAGTCCTCACTGTTCGCATAGGAGCATCCGTGTTCGAGGCCTTCACCACCGACATCCACGAGGACTGGATCGACTACAACGGGCACATGAACGACGCCGCATACGCGCTCGCGCTGACCGCCGCCAACGAGGCCTTCCTCGACCACGTCGACCTCGGT
This sequence comes from Actinomycetes bacterium, assembly GCA_021784375.1. The sequence goes on from JAJXSV010000366.1 coordinate 2,965, forward strand.
GCCGCGTATCGCGAGCGCACCGGCTGCACCATGTACACGGTCGATCTGCACCTCTCGTACAAGGCCGAGGTGCAGGCCTCCGACCACCTCTCTGCACGCACTGCGGTGACCGTCCAGGC
>JAJXSV010000001.1 GCA_021784375.1 Actinomycetes bacterium
TCTCCGGAGCAGCGCCCGCTGCCACTTCCTTGAGCAATCGGACAGGAGCCCGAGGGGTCGGGGCTGGGCTCCAGCGCACCGCATGCGAGGTGCCTGGAGCGGGCAGGCGTCGGGGCGCTGGGTAGCCTTGCGTCGACGCGGACCTGCAGCCCTCCGTCGATACCCCTAGGCCAGAGTGAATCGAGCTGCCACGCCATGCCCCAGCCCACCGCCACAGATCGCGTGCCGATGCGCTGGCTCCTGCTCCTCGGCCTGGTGGCCGCGCTCGGTCCACTCTCCAGCGACTCCTACCTGCCGGCGTTCCCCACCATGCGCACGGATTTCGCCACCTCGAATGCCATGATCCAGGCGACGCTCACGGCCATGCTGGTGGGGGCTGCCGTGGGCCCCCTCATCATGGGCCCACTGAGCGACATCATCGGGCGACGTCGGCCCTTCATCGGCTCGCTGCTCGTGTTCGCGGTGATCTCTTGGGCACAGGCCTTCGCGCCCACCATCCAGGTGCTCATCGGGCTGCGCCTGGTCCAGGGCTTCGCGGGCATGTCGGCATCGATCATGGGACAGGCGATCCTGCGCGATATGACGCCGGATGGTGATCTCATGCGGTCGCTCTCGCGCATGCGACTGGTGACCTTGACCGCGCCCATCCTTGCGCCCAGCTTCGGCGTGCTGGCACTCCGCTTCACCGGTTGGCGCGGCATCTTCATCGTCACCGGCACCATGGCCGTCCTCCTGTCGGTGGCGTTGCTGCGCGCCCCTGCGAGCGCCTTCCGCGGTCGTGCCACCGATGCCGATCGCGTGGTGCGCCAATCCCTCGACGCCTATCGCTACCTGCTGCGGGATCCCCGAGTGCGCCTGGGCAACGTCTCGGCGGCCTGCATGTTCACGGCACTGATGCTCTACATCTCCAACGGATCCCTGGTGTTCCGGGATGCCTTGGGCATCCAGCCCTCCATGTTCGGCGCCATCTTCACCATCAACGCCCTGTGCATGCTGGCGGGCAGCCAGTTGGCGCCCTCGGTGGTGGCCCGCTACGGCAGCCAGCGCGTGTACGTGGGCGCGGGCGCGGTGGCCGCGTTCGGGCTCGCCATCATGCTCGGGAGCGCGCTCGTCGGACAGTCTGCTGCGCGTGTCTTCTTCGTGGGCCTGCCCATCGTCGTGTTCACCTTCGGGCTCTCCCTGATCCTGCCGACCAAGGAGGTCATGGAACTGCACCCCGAACGCGCCGGGGCGGGTGCCGCCCTGCTGCGCTCGAACAACATGGTGCTGTCGGGGTTGGCAGCCGTCGTCCTTGGCCTGGCACCATCGTCGACGGCAGTGCCCATGGTGGTCGGCATGTTCGCCTTCGGTGCCATTGCCGTCGGCAGCTGGGTCAGGCGTGGCCGCCTGGTCGGGGAACTCGGCGCCTGAGCGGGGCTCAGTTGATGGTGAAGGCGTAGGCCTGGGCCTGCACGGTGTCATTGCGCGCGTGCGCGAAGTAGGTGCCGGCAGTGGCGTCGGCCGCCGCCGCCGTGCAGTCACGGCCGCTGTTGGTGCCGTTCCAGACCTGGGAGTTGCCGAACACGCTCCGGGCGGGCATGACGACCACCTGCGGCTTGGCGGCCGTCTGGCAGGCGTCCGATGACCACACGACCAGGCCCGAGGCGTCGGTGACCCAAAGTTCGTTGGGCAGGGCGCCCACGTCGCGGCGGCAGGCCGTGCCCCCCGTGTTCGAGATGCGCATGGCGAGGGTGACCGGGCTGCCGATGGCGTAGGTCTGGGCATCCGTGGTCACCGTCACCGTGAGCGCGCTCTTGCGACAGTCGGCCGTGGTCGGCGACGGGCTCGGCGCCTTTGTCGTGCTGCGGGCAGCGGCGGCCGCGAGGGAGGGTGCGGTTGCCGGGGTGGACTTGACAGGCTTGGCGGTACTGCTGTTCGTGGGAAGCGCGGCCAGGGAGCTCGACACGGCCCTCGTGGGCGTTGCGGCCGGGTGGTGGCGCAGCAGCGCCTTGCCGACGATGGCGAGCGGAACCAGCACGATGATGAGGGCCAGGGCCTGGCGGCGCCGGTACACCGCCCTCGACTGTCGCTTCGCCACGGGGGCACGCTAGCAACGCGCGTGCGATCATGCGCAGATGCCCCCGCGCCGACCCCGCCCTGCCACGGACGACGGCCCTGCCACGGACGACGGCCCTGCCACGGGCACCAGCCCGACAACAGACGGCACCGCACAGCACGTCGCTGCGCGCATCCTCGCCTGGTACGACACCGCGGAGCGCGCACTGCCTTGGCGTGCCCCCGGCCACGGCGCCTGGGGCGTGTACGTGAGCGAGGTGATGGCCCAGCAGACGCAGGTGGCCCGGGTGGCCGAGGTGTGGCCGGCCTGGATGCAACGCTGGCCCTCGCCCGCCGCGCTGGCCGCGAGCTCACCTGCGGAGGTCGTGCGGCAGTGGGGACGCCTGGGCTATCCGAGGCGCGCCCTCTGGATGCATGCGGCCGCGACCGCGATGGTGCTGCACCATGGCGGCCAGGTGCCGCGCGATGCGGATGCCCTGCGCGCGCTGCCCGGTGTCGGCGAGTACACCGCGGCGGCCATCCGCGCCTTCGCCTTCGGGGAGCGAGTCGCCGTCCTCGATGTGAATGTGCGCCGCGTGCACGCACGCGCCTTCTTCGGCAGCGGGCACCCCGCGCCGTCCGTGACGCTCGCCGAGCGCGCACACCACGAGCGGTTCCTGCCCGCGGACGCCTTGACCGCTGCGCACCTCTCGCAGGCGGTGATGGAGTTCGGCGCGGTCGTGTGCACGGCACGTGCGCCGCAATGTGCCTCCTGCCCCATCGCCGATTCCTGCGCCTGCCTGCGAGGCGGCTCCCCGACGGCCGAACGTCGGCCGCGGAAGCAGGCGGTGTTCGTCGGCTCGGACCGACAATGCCGTGGCGCCCTCATGCAGGTGCTGCGCGATGCGCACGCGGCTGTGCCGGCATCGGCGCTCGAGGGCGCTTGGACCGAGGCCTTGCAGCGTCAACGCTGCCTGGATGCCCTGATCGCTGACGGACTGGTGAAACCGCTGGCGGGCCATCGGTTCGCGCTGCCAGGCTGACGCACCCCGGGCACTGCGGCTGGCGCATGCCGACGAACAGGCCCCTCGGCCGCCTAGGTGAAGCGCTCGAGCATGGTGGTCTCAGCGATGCGGGCCAGCCCATCACGGATGGAGCGGGCGCGCGCGTCCCCCACGCCCTCGACCGCCAGCAGCTCATCGAGGCCAGCTGCCAGCAACGGCTGCAGACGGTGGAAGTGCGTGATGATGCGCTCGACGATGGTCTCCGACAACCGCGGAATGCGCGCGAGCATGCGATAGCCGCGCGGTGCCGTGGCGGTGTCGATGGCGGTGCCGAGGCCGAGTGCATTCGCGACCTCGGTGATATCGAGCAGTTGGCTGTCATTCAGTGCGTCGATCGCGCTGGCTGCGGTCGCCCAGGTCTTGGCCTTGGCGGTCTTGGCCGTGCTCGGCACGTAGTCCTGGATGACGACGTTGCGATCGGAATCGAGGCCGGCGACGAGTTCGTCCAACTGCATCTTGAGCAGGCGCCCGTCGGTGCCCAGTTCCACCACATAGCCCTCGATCTCGCGGGCTATGCGCCGCACCATCTCCAGACGTTGCGCCACCAGCGCGACGTCGCGGACGGTCACCTGGTCCTCGATCTCGAGGGCGAAGAGGGCGCTGGCAATGGCGTCGAAGCGGGACTTGTAGCGCTCGAGGGTGGAGATGGCCTGGTCGGCGCGGGCCAGGATCGAGGCCCGGTCCTCCAGCACGTAGCGCCGACCAGCCACGTAGAGGGCGATGGTCGACATCGATTTGGATACCGAGATCACGGGCAGGCCCGTCTGCTTGGCGATGCGGTCGGCCGTGCGGTGGCGGGTGCCGGTCTCGCCGGTGGGGATGGTGGGGTCCGGCAGCAATTGCGCGGCCGCCTTCACGATGCGATTGGCGCCGGTGTCGCAGACGATGGCCCCGTCCATCTTCGCCAGCTCGCGCACACGGGTGGCGGTGAATTCCACGTCGAGGTTGAATCCGCCACCGGAGAGCTGCTCGACCGTCTTGTCATAGCCGAGGACGATGAGGCCGCCCGTGCGCCCGAGGACGATGCGCTCCAGGCCATCGCGTAGCACTGTGCCGGGCGCGACCATGGCGAGCGTCTGCCGCATGACCTGATCCGGGTCCGGATGCCGCTCCGCCATCGTGTCCTCCCGCGTGTATCGAGCACATTACCTTGGGAGGCAACGACATACCGACCGGAATGCTTCCGCGGCGGTTCGACGCCCGTCGCCGGCGCGGCCGCGACCGCGTGGCGTACGCCCCAGCAGGGCCCTCGCGGGGTGCCCCGCCAAGCCGGAAAGTGCTTGTCGGATAAGGGGAATCAGCCGATGAGCAGGCGCAGTGCGGAGCGGATGTCGGCCACCTCGATCAACTCCATGCCGGCCGGAGCCCTCCCCGCCTCGGGCGGCACGATGGCCGTCCGGATACCGAGCCGCGCGGCCTCGGAGAGCCGGCGGGCCAGGGCCTGCACACGGCGCACGTCCCCGGACAGGCCGACCTCGCCGATGGCGATGCAGCCGGCGGGCATGGAGCGGTTGGCAGCGGCGCCGGCGACCGCCAGCGCGATGGCGAGGTCCGCGGCGGGTTCGGTGATGCGGACCCCTCCGACGGTGGCAGCGTGGACATCGCGTGCCATGAGGGGGACGCCACCGCGGCGCTCGAGCACGGCGAGCACCATGGCCACGCGCGCGTTGTCGAGGCCCGAGGTGGCGCGCCGCGGGGTGGGGACCTGGGTGGAAGCCACCAGCGACTGCACCTCGGCCAGCAGGGGACGGGTGCCCTCCATGGTCATGGTGAGGCAGGTGCCGTCGACCGCTTCTCCGCGACCGGTGACGAACAAGCCCGAGGGGTCGTCGATGCCCACGATGCCGGTGTCCGTGAGGTCGAAGCAGCCGACCTCATCGGCTGCGCCGTAGCGGTTCTTGGTCGCCCGCACCAGGCGCAGGCGGGTGTGGCGATCGCCTTCGATCTGCAGGACCACGTCGACCAGGTGCTCGAGCACCCGCGGCCCGGCGATCGAGCCGTCCTTGGTGACGTGCCCGACGAGCACCGTGGACATCCCGCGTTCCTTGGCCACCCGGATGACCGAGGCCGCGACCTCGCGGATCTGCGTGACCCCGCCCGCCTGCGAGTCGACCTCCGAGGAGGAGATGGTCTGCACCGAGTCGATGATGAGCACGCCCGGCTTCACCTGCTCGATGTGCCCGAGGATGGTGGCGAGGTCCGTCTCCGCCACCAGGTACAGCTCATCGACGACGGCTCCCACCCGGGCCGCACGCAGGTGCACCTGGGCCGCCGACTCCTCGGCGGTCACGTACAGCGCCCGGCCATGCGTCCTGGCCGCCTGTGCTGCCACCTCCACGAGCAGGGTGGACTTGCCGATGCCGGGTTCGCCGGCGAGCAGGACGACCGCACCGGGCACCAGTCCGCCGCCGAGCACGCGGTCGAGCTCGCCGACGCCCGTGCTGCGGGCCTTGGCCGCTTCGATGCTGATGTCTCCGATGGGCACCGCGCGCACCCCCACCGGGGACACGGCCACCGTCCGCGGCTTGACCCCGCCGACCTCCTCGACGGTGCCCCACGCCTGGCATTCACCGCAGCGCCCGACCCACTTCGTCGTCTGCCAGCCGCACTCCCCGCAGCGGAATGCCGTCATCGTCCTCGCCATGCCCGCAACGTAGCGCGACCGGCCGACAAGCCCGTGCGGCAACGTCTACGGCAGCGGTGCGGGCTTCCCGAAGTGCCAACCCTGCGCGTACTCCCAGCCCTGACCCTGGAGGAGCGCCGCCTGCTCCGCGGTCTCCACTCCCTCCGCCACGGTGCGCAGGCTGAGGCCGTCCGCCAGACCGGCCAGGCCGCGGGTGAGGCGGGCCGTGTGGGAGTCATGCGTGCTCACGCCTGCCGTGAACGACTGGTCGAGCTTCAGACCCTGGATGGGTAGGTCGCGCAGGTGGCTGATGGAGGAGTACCCGGTGCCGAAGTCATCCACCCACCAGGTCACCCCGAGGTCCGCGATGCGCCGCATCGAGTCGCAGATCTCCTGAGACACGTTGAGCAGTGCGGTCTCCGTCACTTCCAGGTGCAGTCGCCGAGGAGCGACGCCCGTTCGCGCCAACCCGGCGCGCACCAGGTCCTCGAAGGTCTCGGAGTGCAGGGTCGCCGCGGAGACGTTGACCGCGATGTCCAACTCGGGATCCACGCGGGCCAGCAGGTCGAGGGCCTGTGCCAGCACTGTGCGATCGATGTCGAGGATCAGGCTGCTGCGCTCCGCGATGTGGAGGAAGGTGTCCGGGGTCATCACCGTGCCGTCATCGGCAACCCAGCGCACCAGTGCCTCGTAGCCGCAGAGCTGGTGGGTCTGCAGGCTCACGATGGGCATGTACCAGGCGACGATCCGACCCGCGGCAAGGGCCTCCCGGAGTCGGCCCTGCACATCGAGGATCAGGCGGCTGCGGGCAGCCACGTTCTCGTCAAGGAAGGCCCAGCGACCGGACCCCTGCTTCGAGGCGCTGCGCATGGCGGCTGTGGCATCGCGCAGGAGCGACTCGGCGTCCTTGTCGGCGGCCATGGCCACACCGACGCAGCCGCTCACATCAAGTGACACCCCTTGGAAGTCGATGGGCCCGTGGACGGTGTCGATGATCCGCTGCGCAGCCTCTGCGGCGTCCGTCGTGGTGATGAGGTCGCGCAGGATCAGCACGAACTCGTCGCCGGCGATGCGCCCCACACGATCGTGGGCACCGGCCGCGGAGACCAGGCGATGCGCGGCCTCCTTGAGCACGGCATCCCCGGCGGCGTACGTGTACGCCTGGTTGATCGAGGTCATGGCGTCGACGCCGAAGCAGAGCAGCGCCCAGCCCTCGGGCCCGCGGGTATCGAGGATCTCCTGGATGCGCTCGAGGGAGAGGCGCTGCTTGGCGAGCCCGGTGAGGGAGTCGAACGTGACCTCGTGTTCCAGTGCGGCCTGTGACTGTTCGAGCGCATCGGCATCGCGCCATCGCGTCAGGCCGTAGCCGATGTCGGCGGCCAGCGCCTCCAAGAGCTCCTGCGCGCGATCATCGAACGACCCGACGTCGTGCGAGTACACCATGAGTGCGCCGTGCACCTGGCCGTTCACCAGCACCGGCAGGGCGATCGAGCAGTTGATGCCCCGCTGGCTGGCCCGGGTGAACCAGGGCGCGAAACGGGGGTCCTCCGAGAGGTCGTTGCGTACCTGCGTGGTTCGGGTCTTGATGGAGAGCCCGGTGGGTCCCTGGCCGAGCGGACCCTCGCCCCACGATGTGCGCAGTTCCTTCGTGTAGCCGAGGTCCTCGCCCGCGACCGCCATGATGCGCACCGAGCGCTCGTCGTCGTCGATCGGCACGCCGTACCACGCGAACGTGTAGCCGCCGATGTGCGTCGCCGTGTCGCACATGCTCTGGAGCAGGTCCTGCTCGCTGCTGGCACGCAGGAGGACCCGACTCCCCTCGGCGAGGGTGGCAAAGGCCCGGATCACCGCCACCCGGTGGTTGACGTCGCGCCAGGTGACGACCATGCCATGCGGTGCACCGTCGGCGGTGGTGACCTGCCGTGCGGTTGCTTGCAGGTCGAGGTAGGTGCCGTCACCGGTGAGGAACTTGGCGGCGATCGAAGGTGGGGCCTCGCCCGCCATGGCGCGCCTCCGCACCTCGAGGATGCGCTCGCGATCGTCCGGGTGGACGCGGGAGATGAGGTCGGTGCCGACGAGGGATTCCGGTTCGAGGCCGAGCACCTGCTGGACGTCCGTGGAGATCCACATCACCCGACCGTCGCGGTCGGTCTGGAACACGACCTCGTTGGGCCCGCTGTCGATGAAGCCGCGCCAGTCGATCGGCTCCTGCGCACCTTGCAGAAGCGAGAGTGGCATCGGACCGACCCCTTCCGGCATCTCACGGCGGCATCCCGCGTCGCGCCGGAAGGCATCGTGGCAGTCCCGGGAGCGCGTTGGCAACGTGCCGCACTGCCCGTCCCGGGACCAGGCGCGCCCGGGCCGACGCGGGTCCACTGTGAAGATTCTGCGAAGTCACGGGAATCCAGAACGGGCCCCGAGCCGTGGCCGCTACCGTTGGCCGGGTGACGACGGCCCCTCCCACACGTGAGGACGTTGCCTCGGTCGTCGATCTCGCTGTGCTCACGGCGCTGGATCCTGCGATCTCGGCGACGGCCATCCGTGACGCGCTCATCGTGCTGGAGTCACGCGCGCAGCGTGCGCCGGCGACGGTGGAGCCGCTCGTCGTGCTCGCCCACACGCGCGCCGAGGTCTGGAGGCAGCTGCGGGCCCGCGGCATCCATGCCGACACCGCGCCCGAGGTGCGCGTCGACGCCGAACCGCTGGCATCGCTCACGCCGGCCGAGCGCACCGCCCTCTACCTGGTCGGCCGTCGCAAACTGCCCCTCCACGATGTCGGTTTCATCATGGACGTCTCCGGACGGGAGGCCCGCCGGCTCCATCGCGTCGCGTCGGTGGCACTGGTGCGGGGTGTCACGGCGTTGGCACTGGCCATGGACCTCACGCCCTGCATCGTGCGTGACGAGATCGCTGCCCGCGGGGCCGGCATGCTGTCCCGCCGCGACATCGATGCGCTCACCATGCACGCCGCCGAGTGCTCGACCTGCGTGGAATGGCTGCGCAGGGCCGACCACCAGGTGATCGACGGCTACGGCACGCTGGGCACGCCCACCGATCGCGAAGTGGATGCGGTGCTCGCGGACTACCGCCATGTGACGGACGCGGACCGGCAGCGCATCGTGAAGCGGGCCGGGGTGCTGCGCCGCGATGGCCGACCACCACGGGAGCCCCGGCTGCTCGGCGATCCGCAGCGCTGGATGCGTCGTGGCATCGGCTTCGGCATCGCCTCCGTGCTCCTGATGATCATCGGCGTGCTGGCGATGTCGCTGCGCTAGTTACAGGTTGGCCTCGGTCGCGGGATGCGAGGCGAGCGTGAGCATCACCTTGCGCACCTGCTTGGCGTCACTCGTGCGCCGGGCCACGCTGCGCGCGGCATCGAGCATCTCCAGGCGGGCATCGCAATGCTCCTTGAGCACCGCGTACGCGCGCTTGCCCATCATCTCGATGAGCACCTCGCGCTCACCGATGTAGACCGGCTGGGCCGCGGTGTGCGCCTCCGTGTTCGACGAGCAGTACCAGTGCAGGTCGTGCCCGCCCGGGCCCCAACCCGAGCGCTGGTACTCCTCGATGGTGATACGGAGCTTCTCCACGCCGTCCGGCCGCTCGATCCACTCGTAGTCGCGCCGCATGGGCAGCTGCCAGCACACGTCGGGCTTGGTCTTGGCGATGCTCACACCCTGTCGCGCCGCCTCGTGGTGCAGCGCGCATCCGGCGCCACCCGGGAAGTCGTCCGAGTTGAGGAAGATGCAGCCCTCGTTGTAGATGCGCGTCTTGCGCGCACCCTCCTCGTCCTTCTCGATCCAGCGCTTGTGCCCGGCCCGATAGTGCTCCCAGGTCTCAGGCGTCAGCTGCTCCACGTACTTGGTGACGCGACGTTCGTCATCCTTGTCGCTGAAGTGGGCGCCATTGGCACAGCAGCCGTACTGCGGGTAGCCCTCCTGGATCCCGCCGCAGCCACGACCCCAGATGCAGTTCCAGTTCGAGGTCAGCCAGGTGAGGTCGCAGCGGTACACCTGATGCGGATTCGACGGGTCATCGAACTCGACGAACTGGCGCGCGAAGTCCTGCTTCAACTCGGTCACCGCGAAAGCGTACGTGGCAGCCAACCCCCGCTGCCAAAACCCCCGTTCGTTCCTAGGCTTCGAACATGCGCATGGGAGTCCTGGACGTCGGATCGAACACGGTGCACCTGCTGGTGGTCGACGCGCATGTGGGTGCTGCGCCGCTGCCGGCCCAGTCCTTCAAGCACGAGTTGCGTCTTGCCGAGCACCTGCGGAAGGACGGCAGCATCGACGAGGACGCGGTGCAGGCGCTCCTCGCCTACATCAAGGAGGCCACCGCGGGCGCGGAGGATCTCGGCTGCACGGAGATCCTGGCCTTCGCCACCTCGGCCATCCGCGAGGCCAACGGCGGAGACGAGGTGCTCAAGCGCGTGCTCAAGGAGACCGGCGTGGAATTGCGCGTGCTCAGCGGCGATGACGAGGCCCGTCTCACCTTCCTGGCCGTGCGGCGCTGGTTCGGCTGGTCATCGCGCCGACTGCTCGTGCTCGACATCGGCGGTGGCTCGTTGGAGATCGCCGGGGGCACGGATGAGGGCCCGGATGTCGCGGTCTCCGTGCCGCTCGGAGCCGGGCGCATGGCGGCGCAGTACTTCAAGGAGGATCCGGTGGCGAAGGACGACTTGAAGGACCTGCGCAGGCTTGCTCGCCGCACCATCGCAGAGGTGGTGCCGGCGGTCACCAAGTTCGGACGCCCCGATCATTCGGTGGCCACCAGCAAGACCTTCCGCTCGTTGGCACGCATCACCGGGGCCGCGGCCGCGGGCGAGGGCCCGTTCGTCGAGCGCCTCCTGCGACTGGACGAATTGAGCGCGCAGATCCCCAAGCTCGCGGCCATGACGGTGAAGCAACGCTCGGCACTGCCCGGCGTGTCACCCGGGAGGGCCAAGCAGGTGCTGGCCGGCGCCATCGTGGCCGAGGCGGCCATGGAACTGCTCGACGTGCCCGTGGTGGAGATCTGCCCCTGGGCGTTGCGCGAGGGCGTCATCCTGCGCAAACTCGACCACATCGCCGCCGGCGTGTGATCGGGCTGCGCATGCGTGGTGGGCGTGGGGGCGCTGCCGGTTTCGAGCGCAGGCTGGTGCCGCCGATGGTGCTCGGGGCCATGCTCAATCCCATCAACTCCTCGATGATCGCCGTGGCGCTCATCCCCATCGGCTTGGCGCTGCATGAGCCTCCTGCGCGCACCGCCTGGCTCGTCTCCTCGCTGTACCTGGCGACGGCCGTGGGACAGCCGGTTGCCGGACGCCTGGTCGACCTCCTCGGTCCGCGCCCGGTGTTCCTCGTCGGCACCACGTTGGTCGGCATCGGGGGCGCGCTGGGCATGCTGGCGCAGTCCCTCGACGTGCTGGTGCTGGCGCGTGTGCTCATCGGATTGGGCACCTGCGCCGGCTATCCCGCGGCCATGTTCCTGCTACGCAGCGAATCGCGCAGGACGGGCGTCGACAACCCCACCGTCATCCTCACCCTGCTCACCTTCTCGGCCCAGACGATCTCCGTCATCGGTCCCACCCTGGGTGGGTTGCTCATCGACTTCGGCGGTTGGCGCAGCGTGCTCAGCGTGAACCTGCCCCTGTCCGCGGCCGCCTTCCTGCTCGGGGCCCGACGCTTCCCCAAGCAGGTTGAGTTGCCGCCGCGTGCCGGGGGAGCGAGGCTCGATGTCCCCGGCGTCGCGCTCTTCACCGCGGCACTGCTCACGCTCATGGTCCTGCTCATGAACCCGGACCGGGGGCGGCTCTGGCTGCTGCCGGTGGGCGTCATCGCCTGGTTGCTGCTCGCCGGACGTGAACTGCGGAGCCCGGATCCCTTCATCGACCTGCGGGTGTTGGCGGGGAACGGGCCGCTGGTCGCCACCTACATCCGGCAGTTGCTCGCAAGCACCGTGTCCTACGCCTTCCTCTACGGGTACACGCAGTGGTTGGAGGCAGGCCGTGGCCTCAACGCCTCGCAGACCGGTGCCCTCATGGTGCCCATGTTCCTCACCTCCATGCTCGTCACCGCGGTGACCGGGCGGAGCAAGGCGGTGCGCCTCAAGCTCCTCGGCGGGGGCGCCATGCAGTTCGTGGCCGCCGCCGTGCTCAGCAGGCTGTCACCCAGCAGTCCCTTCACGTTGTTGGTGCCGCTGGGCCTGATCGTCGGCGTACCCCAGGGCGTGCTCGGATTGGCGAACCAGACCGCCCTCTACTACCAGGCCGACCCGGCGCGCGTCGGTGCCTCGTCGGGGCTCCTGCGCACCTTCATGTACCTCGGCGCCATCGTTGCCGCCGCCGCCAACGCCGCGGCCTTCGCACACGGCGTCAGCAGCGCCGGCCTGCACGACCTCGCCTACTTCCTCATGCTCGTCGCTGTGGTGTTCATCGCGTTGAGCGCGAGCGATCACTCCCTGCGCGCCATCATCGACGGACGGCACGCCGGCCCCGGGCAGGTCCGCGAGGTGTGAGCGGCCGGGTCGCCGGAGTCGCCGCCGGGGCCCCGATCAGCGCAGCGCAGCTCGTAACTGCTCTGCTGTGACATGCCAGAACGCGATCGTGCGGTCGTCCACCTGGATCACCGGGATCTGCTGCCAGAACTCCTCAGCCAGTTCCCGGTCGTCAAGGATCGACAGCTCCCGCCATGACGAACCGGTCTCGGCGCAGACGCTCACGACCACCGCCCGTGCCTCATCACAGAGATGACAGCCGGGCTTGCCGATGAGCGTGACCGTCACAGTCGGGACAGCTCCGCACCGCGGTCCCGGCAGGCGACCTGGCCGGCGATCAGGGTCTCGCGCAAGCCCAATTCCTCGAACTTGGCGATGGCCGCTGCGGTGGTGCCACCGGGTGAGGTGACGTTCCTGCGCAGCTGCGCCGCGCTGGTGCCGGTGCGCTTGATGAGTTCTGCGGAGCCGATGAGTGTCTGCAGGGCCAATCCGTAGGCGAGTTCGCGGTCGAGGCCGAGTGCCACGCCGCCCTCCACGAAGGATTCCATGACGTAGTAGTAGAAGGCCGGGCCGGATCCGTGCATCGACGTCATCGCGTCCTGCAGGGACTCGGGGATCTCCACGGTCCTGCCCACGGTCCCGAGCATCGACAGGGCGACGCCCATGTCCGCATCGCTGGCGAGCGCTCCGCGACTGACGGCCGACATGCCCTCGCCTACGAGCGCGGGCGTGTTCGGCATCACCCGGATGCAGCGGCTGCCCGGCAGCAAGCGCTCCATGGTGCTGAGCGTCTTGCCGGCGGCGATGGAGATGACGACCGTCGATGGCGCGACGTGGGGGCGCATACTGGCGAGCGTCTCGTCGAAGCCCTGCGGCTTCACCGCCACGATGATGAAGTCCGCGGCGCTGACGGCCTCGGCGAGTTCCATGATGCGGACCCCGTGCCGGTCGGCCAGCAGCCGTGCCCGCTCCTCGAGCCGCTCCACCACGATGATGTCAGCCGGTGCGGTGCCGGCCGCGATCATGCCGGAGAGGATGGCCTCGCCCATCATGCCGCCGCCGACGAATGTGGTTGTCGTCATCTCATCCCCTTCGCTATCGCAGTGCAGAGCGTAGGCGGGCGACCGCTGGACCCACCGACCGCCGCTTATCGAGGGCCGATCGCCGCCCTGTTCGCTGCGGCCGCGCCCGCTCGTGGAATTGCTGCGAATGGCGTCGTTCCCGCTCCATAGACTCGCGAGTAATCACGAGGTCCCAACGCTTGTTCGCACATCCGGACGACGCCGGATGAGCAATACGGAGGAACGCATGTCGAGCCCGATCGCCGCCTTGGGCGTCACCCTCGAAGGCGGCAATCTCAGCGCCGTCATCGTGGTGGCTGCCATTGCCATAGCGGCGCTCGGCGTCGCTGCCGTACTGGTCCGAGAGGTGCTGGCTGCGGATCAGGGCACCGACAATATGCAGCGCATCGCGCTCGCCATCCAGGAGGGGGCGGCGGCCTATCTCAACCGCCAGTTCCGCACGCTCGGCGTGTTCGCGGCCCTCATGTTCTTCCTGCTCCTCGCGCTCCCGGCCGACACCCTCTCGCTCCGCATCGGGCGCTCGATCTTCTTCCTCGTGGGGGCGGCGTTCTCCGCCACCACCGGCTACGTCGGCATGTCGCTCGCCGTGCGCGGGAATGTGCGTGTGGCGGCGGCCGCGCAGGCGGAGGGCGCGAAGCGGGCCATGCGCATCGCCTTCCGCACCGGCGGGGTGGCCGGCATGTTCACCGTCGGCCTGGGCCTCTTCGGCGCCTCAGCGGTCGTGCTCATCTACCGCGGTGACGCCCCCAAGGTGCTGGAGGGCTTCGGCTTCGGCGCCGCCATGCTCGCCATGTTCATGCGCGTCGGCGGTGGCATCTTCACCAAGGCTGCAGACGTCGGCGCCGACCTCGTCGGCAAGGTGGAGCACAACATCCCCGAGGACGACCCCCGCAACGCGGCCACCATCGCGGACAACGTCGGCGACAACGTGGGCGACTGCGCGGGCATGGCGGCCGACCTCTTCGAGTCCTACGCGGTGACCCTGGTGGCCGCGCTCATCCTGGGTAAGGCGGCCCTCGGCGCCATCGGCCTGGTGTTCCCGCTCATCGTCCCCGCCATCGGCGTCATCACGGCGGTCATCGGCATCCTCGCGGTGACACCGCGGGACTCGGATCGCAACGGCATGGCCGCCATCAACCGCGGCTTCTTCCTCTCCGCCGGCGTCTCCGCCGTGCTCGTCGCTGTCGCCGCCTGGCAGTTCCTGCCGGCGTCCGTGGTGGTCGGCACAGGCACCGACGCGGTCATCGCCAACCCGCGCGTCGTGGCCCTGGCGGCGGTCTGCATCGGTATCGCACTGGCGGCGGCCATCCAGGTGCTCACCGGCTACTTCACCGAGACCAATCGTCGCCCGGTGGACGAGGTCTCCAAGGCATCGCTGACCGGTGCTGCCACGGTCATCCTCTCCGGCTTCGCGCTCGGCCTCGAATCCGCCGTGTACTCGGCGCTGCTCATCGGCGCGGCCGTATACGCGGCCTTCCTGCTCGGCGGCAGCTCGACCATCCTCTCCCTCTTCGCCATCGCCCTCGCCGGTACGGGCTTGCTCACCACCGTCGGGGTCATCGTGTCCATGGACACCTTCGGCCCCGTCTCCGACAATGCGCAGGGCATCGCCGAGATGTCGAAGGACGTCCACGGCGAGGGAGCCGCCGTGCTCACCAGCCTCGATGCCGTCGGTAACACCACCAAGGCCATCACCAAGGGCATCGCCATCGCCACCGCCGTGCTCGCCGCGACCGCGCTCTTCGGCTCCTTCCGCGACGCCGTCTCCAACGCCTCGGCGGACTTCGCGCAGACCATCGCCCACCTGCCGCTGCTCGACCAGTTGCAGTACTTCGCCATCCTCGACGTGGCCAGCCCTGCCAACCTGCTGGGTCTGCTCATCGGGGCCTCGGTGGTGTTCCTGTTCTCCGGGCTCGCCATCAACGCGGTGTCGCGCGCCGCGGGCGCCGTCATCCACGAGGTCCGCCGACAGTTCCGCGACCATCCCGGCATCATGGACGGCTCCGAACTGCCCGAGTACGGCAAGGTCGTCGACATCGTCACCAAGGACTCGTTGCGTGAACTGGCAACGCCCGGCCTGCTCGCCGTCACCACACCCATCGCCGTGGGTTTCGGCCTGGGCATCGGTCCGCTGGGGGCCTACCTCGCCGGCACCATCGCCACCGGCACGCTCATGGCCGTCATGCTCTCCAACTCCGGTGGGGCGTGGGACAACGCCAAGAAGTTCGTGGAGGACGGCCACTACGGCGGCAAGTACAGCGAGGCGCACGCGGCCACCGTGATCGGCGACACCGTCGGAGACCCCTTCAAGGACACGGCCGGTCCCGCCATCAACCCCCTCATCAAGGTGATGAACCTGGTGGCGCTGCTCATCGCCCCCGCGGTGGTCAAGCTGCGCCTGGAGGACAACCTCGGCACCAGTTACGCGATCGCTGCCGTCGCGGTCATCGTCGTCGTGGGCGCCGTCGCGTTCTCCAAGGCCCGTCCCAGCACGGACTCCGCGGAGGAGGTCGTGCATCCCATCAAGGCCCGCACCAACTGGGACTGGCTGGCCCGCCCCCGCAGCTCGCTGCGTGAGCGCAAGGCCGCGCGCAACGCGGTGGCGGAGGCAGCCACCCGCCTGGGCATGATGGCCGGGCACAAGGGTGACGACTGAGCGATGACGGGACCCGGGGGACCGTGGGCGGAGACCAAGCTGATGCGAGGCCGGGTCCTGCGCGTCATCGCGCACGATCCGCTGCCCCACGACGAAGCCGGGAACCGACTGCCGCTGCCCGCTGACTACGTGATGGGCGTCGGTGGCGCGACGCAGACCCTGCTCGACCTGACGCCCACGCGACACGTCGGCCGCGCCCTCGACCTGGGCTGCGGGTGCGGCGTGCAGTCACTCTTCCTCAACGCCTCGCGCATCATCGCCACCGATATCGACGAGCGTGCCCTGGCGGCGGCCAACGAGTCCTTCCACCTGAGCGGATTCCGCCGCGTGGACACCGATGTCTGGCGCAACGGTGACACCCTCATCGAGTTGCGCGAGGGATCACTGCTCGACCCCGTCGAGGGCCAACGCTTCGACCTCATCGTCGCCAACCCGCCCTTCGTCATCGAGGGTGCGGGGCACGTGCACCGTGACTCGCCCCTTGCCAGCGACGGATTGGTGCGCGAGCTGCTGAGCCAGTTGCCGGCATACCTCAACCAGTACGGTCGCGCCATCATCCTGGCCTGCTGGCTGCACCCCATGGGCGGCGACTGGCAGCGACGTCTGACCTCCTGGCTGCCACCGGACATCTCGGTCTGGATCGCCCAGCGCGAGGCACTCGATGTGGAGGAGTACGTGGAGGTCTGGGCCTCAGACGCCGGCTTGGACGCTGCGGAGCACCTCAAGTGGCTGGCCCGACTCGAGGGTCTCGATGTGGAGGCGATCGGCTTCGGCTGGATCGTGCTCGAGCGCTCGTCGACGCCCTGGACGGTGATCGAGGACGTCTCGGCGGCCTCCCGGATCCCGCGTGGGGATGAGGTGGAGCAGCAGTTGCGGGCCTTCGCGACCCGACCGGGCGCACTCGAGCTGCTGCACCGGAAGTGGCGCTTCGTGGAGGACCACTGGCGTGGCGCCCTGGCGTTGAGCGCCTTCGAGGCCCTGCTGCTCGACGCCATGCGCGCCGGGAAGACGCTCGCGGAGGCGGTCGACGCAGTCGCCGCCAGCCAACCGGTGGATGCCGACGACCTGCTCGCCATCGGGCTCGCCCGCACTCGCACCCTCGTCGAGACGGGCTACCTGACCGCCTGAGCCGCGCAGGTCGGGGGGCGGTTCGCCGCCCCGCCTGCGAGCGGGATTTGACAGGGACCCCACCGGCGGGGGAACACTTCCGCCAAGCCTCACCCGGCGCAGCTGCGATGGGTGGGGTCGCTTTTTGCAGCGCCAGGGAGGTGGACATGGCCGCGAAACACCTGGTGATCGTCGAATCACCGGCGAAGGCGAAGACCATCCAGAGTTATCTGGGACCGGACTACGCCGTCACCGCCTCGGTGGGCCACATCCGCGACCTGCCCGAGCGCGCCAGCCAGGTCCCAGCCGAATTCAAGGCCCTGCCCTGGGCTCGCCTCGGCGTCAACACCGACGGGGCCTTCGAGACCATCTATGTGGTCGACGACAACAAGAAGTCCCGCATCACCGAGATCAAGCGCCAGCTCAAGGAGGCCGAGGAGCTCCTCCTCGCGACCGATGAGGATCGGGAGGGCGAGGCCATCTCATGGCACCTGCTCGAGGTGCTGCGTCCCAAGATCCCGGTCAAGCGCATGGTCTTCCACGAGATCACCAAGGACGCCATCCAGGCCGCCATCGCCAATCCCCGTGACCTTGACATGGATCTGGTCGAGGCCCAGGAGACCCGTCGCATCGTCGACCGTCTGTTCGGCTTCCAGGTCTCCGAGGTGCTCTGGCGCAAGGTTGCGCAGGGAACGTCCGCGGGCCGCGTGCAGTCGGTCGCGGTGCGCCTGGTCGTGGACCGCGAGCGTGAGCGCACGGCCTTCACCTCGGCGGCCTACGCGGACGTGTCCGTGTTGCTGCTCCCCGGCTCCTTCAAGGCCGGCCTGGTGGCGGTCGACGGCGAGCGCGTCGCCGCGGGCAGGGACTTCGACAGCGACGGTCGGCTCACCGCCAACAACGTGGTGCACCTCGATGAGGCCGGCGCAGTGCAACTGGCCGATGAGCTCGCCGGCGAGCAGTTCCGTGTCGTGGGCATCGATGAGAAGCAGAGCACCCGTCGGCCGCCGGTGCCGTTCACGACCTCCAGCCTGCAGCAGGAGGCCGGGCGCAAACTCGGGTTCAACTCCAAGCGCACCATGCAGGTTGCGCAGGGCCTGTACGAGCGCGGCTACATCACGTACATGCGAACGGACTCGCCAGCGCTCTCCGACCAGGCCACGCGGGCAGCCCGCAAGCAGGCCAAGGCCATGTTCGGCGACGCCTTCGTCTCCGAGAAGCCCCGTGTGTTCACCAGCAAGAGCAAGAACGCCCAGGAGGCGCACGAGGCCATCCGTCCCGCGGGCGAGGAGTTCCGCACCACGCAGCAGCTCTCGCATGAGTTGAACCACGACGAGCAACGCCTGTACGACCTCATCTGGAAGCGCACGCTGGCCAGCCAGATGGCCGACGCCCGCGTGGCCACAACCACGGTGACGCTCGACGCGAGGGCCACCTCCGGCCGGATCGCGAGCTTCCGGGCCAGCGGCACCGTGGTGCTGTTCGCCGGCTTCATGGCCGCCTACGAGGTGGGCAGGGACGCCGACGACGACGGCAACGGTGAGGCCCGTCTGCCGCAGTTGGTGGAGGGGAAGTTGCTCGATGCGGAGCGCATCGATGCCGTGGCGCACGCCACCAAGCCCCCGGCCCGCTACACCGAACCGACGCTCATCGCCGCGCTCGAGGAACTCGGGATCGGCCGCCCCTCCACCTACGCGAGCATCATCGGCACCATCCAGAACCGCGACTACGTGTGGAAGAAGGGGCAGGCACTCGTTCCCTCCTGGCTGGCCATGGCGGTGGTTCGCCTGCTCGAGACCCACTTCGAGGCGCTCGTCGACTACGGCTTCACCGCCTACATGGAGGAGGAACTCGACTCCATCGCCAACGGCGACTACACCCGGCTCGCCGCCCTCACGGACTTCTACCGGGGCAGCGACAAGTTCCCGGGGCTGGTGCCGCTGCTGGCGAACTGGGGCGAGATCGACGCCCGCGAGATCTCGGCCTTCCCCATCAAGGGGTCCGAGGTGGTGTTGCGCGTCGGCCGCTACGGTCCCTTCATCGAGCGCGGCGAGCAGCGCGCCAACGTTCCGCCGGAGCTCGCACCCGATGAGATGACCGCCGCCAAGGCCGAGGAGCTGCTGGCCCAACCCTCGGGCGAGCGTTCCCTCGGGGTCGATCCGTCGACCGGCTACGAGGTCATCGCACGGATCGGTCGGTTCGGCCCCTACGTCACCGAGGTGCTGCCTGAGGAGCTGCCGAAGACCGGCAAGCGTGCCGTCAAGCCACGCATCGCCTCGATCTTCAAGCACATGGACTTCGAAGGCATCGACCTCGACACCGCGCTGCGCCTGTTGGCGCTGCCGCGGCTCGTCGGTGAGGACGACGGTGTCGGCATCTACGCGCAGAACGGCAAGTTCGGCCCCTACCTCACGAAGGGCACGGACAGTCGTTCGTTGGAATCCGAGCAGGCCATCTTCGACTGCACACTCGAGCAGGCCCTGGCGCTGTTCGCGCAACCGAAGCAGCGGCGGGGTCGCGGGGTCGCCGCGGCTCCCCTCGCAGAGTTCCCGGCCGATCCGGTGAGTGCCAAGCCCGTCGTCATGCGCGAGGGCCGCTTCGGCCCATATGTCACCGACGGGGAGACCAATGCGTCGCTCCGACGGGGAGACGACCCGGCGCACATCACCGCCGAGCGCGCGTACGAACTGCTCGCCGATCGTCGGGCCCGCGGCCCGGTGGCGCCCAAGAAGACCGCGCCCAAGAAGGCGGCAGCCAAGAAGGCCGCGCCCAAGAAGACGACGGCCAAGAAGGCCGCGCCCAAGAAGACGACGGCCAAGAAGGCCGCGCCCAAGAAGGCGGCAGCCAAGAAGGCCGCGCCCAAGACTGCCGCCAAGAAGGTCGCGAAGTAGCCTGGGCCGGCCTGCGTCAGCTGCGGTCCAGCCAGGCTGCGAAGGCGTCGAAGGCGTAGGGGCGGCCGAGGAAGTCGGCGATGAGGTCGGCTGCGTCGGCGGCTCCCCCGGGCGCGAGGACGTGATCGCGGTACCGCGTCGCCACGGTTGAATCCAACAGGTCTGCGGCGTCGAAGGCCGAGAACATGTCCTTCGCGATGACCAGGCTCCACATGTACGTGTAGTAGCCGGACGTGTAACCGGCGAGGTGTCCGAAGGCGGCATGCATGTGCGTGCCGGGCAGATGGGCACAGAGGTCGTAACGGGCCTGCAGCTCCGCCAGCGTGGCGGTGAGATCAACCGGCACACTCTTGTGCATGCGGTACGACACGGCCGCGAAGAGCATCTGCTGCCGCGCGAACAGGCCCTTCCCGAATTCCTCGGCCGTTCGCATGCGTGCCACCAGCTCCGTGGGGATGGGCCGGCCATCGGCGTCGGTGGCGAAGCTGCGCAGGACGGCCGCGTCCCACGCCCACTCCTCGAGCATCTGCGAGGGCGCCTCCACGAAGTCCCACTCGGTGGCAATGCCCGAGATGGCCACCCACGGCTGCCGTCCGGCGAGCAGGTGGTGCACGAGGTGTCCGAACTCGTGGAAGAGCGTGACGACATCATCGTGCTCCATCAGCCCGCGCGGGAAGTTGCAGACGAGCGCACCTTCCGCCAGTTGCACTCCCGCTATGCCCTTGACCATGTCGAAGCAGGCGGCGTGGCTGAACTTGCCGTCGCGCGGATGCAGGTCGAGGTGGATGCGCCCGATGCGCTGGCCCTCCAGGTCGACGTCGTAGGTCGTGACCTCGTGGTGCCAGCGCGGCGCATCGGTCACGGCCGTGTACGTGAGGCCGAAGAGTCGACCCGTGACGTCGAGCAGCCCGCGCTGCACCTTGTGGAAGTCGAAGTAGCGGCGCACCTCCTTGGCATCGACGTCGAAGCGTTCGCGGCGCACGACCTCGGCATAATGGCGCTGGTCGACTGCGGTGACGGCATCGACCTCGGGATGGTCCTGCTGGAGGCGCTCGAGCAGCACGGCGTAGTCGCGGCGGGCCGATGGGGTGGCCGCCTCCGTGATGCGCTCGATGAAGGCGGCGATGGCGGTCCCCTCGCCGATCATCTTCGGCTCGGCGTCATACGCGGGCCAGTCGGGGTAGCCCAGGCGCTGCGCAAAGCGCTCGCGCAGCTGCAGCAACTCGAGGAGCACGGGGTCGTTCTGCGGCCACGCCCGATTCAGGTAGGCGTGCGCGAGCTCGGCACGCGCAGCACGATCGTCCGCGAACGTCATGAACGGCATGTAGTCGGGGTACTCCGTGGTGATGCGCGCGAGGCCGTCCTCCTCGGCGGGATGCGCCATCGCGTAGTCAGCGGGAAGGCCGCTGAGCCGCGAGGGCGCGATGCGGATGGAGCGCACGTCCTCGCGGATGTTGCGGGAGAAGGTCTGCCCGAGCTCCGTCATGCGCTCGATCATGGACTTCAGTTCGCTGCGGGTGTCGTCGTCGCGATCGACGCCCGCACGCCGGAAGTCACGGAGCGCGTGGTCGAGCACACGACGAGCCAGGCCGTCCAGGGCGGCGATGTCGATCCCCGCGAGCACGGCGTACAGGGCGCGATCCTGCTCGAGGTCGGTGACGAGCGCGTGCAGGTCCTGCTCGTGTTCCTCGCAGCGGGCGCGCACTGCTGGATCGGGGTGTACCTCGGTGAGGAGGTTGCTGAGCCCGAGGGCCGTGGAGAGCGCGAGGTGGATGTCGTTCCACCAGCCCAGCACCTGCATCGCGGGGGCATCGGGGACGGACTTCATGGTGGCGATGAGGGCCCGCACCGCCTCCGTGCGCGTGACCACGAGTTCGTCGATCCAGGCGGTCCAATCGGCGTCGACCGCGGGCAGGGCGAGGGGCGGGGGCAACTGCGACATGCCGCGACAGTAGACGCGGGCACCGACAACCGCCACGCGGATCGCAGCCCCGGAACGACGGGCAGCGGACGGCTCAGGCGGCCCAGATCACGTTGAAGCTCTCGTCTACGCGCCCGTCGACGAGCCAGCGATAGACCACCACCCCGGGAGTGGTCACGGTGACCATGGTGGAGGCGGCCGTGAAGCCACCACCACCGCAATCGAGGCGGACATCCGTGCCCCACGGGTGCGCGGACCACTGCGGTGATCCCAGTGCCGTCCAGACGCCGTCCACCAGCGCCTGCAGTTGTGCCGTGGGTGTCGGCGACCAGCAGTGCATGAGTTCGCCGAGCTGCTGCGTGCCCGTCGCGCAGTAGGCGTAGTCCCGTCCATCGGTGCGCGGGTAGGTCGGGCTGGGCAGGTCGCATCCCGCGCGCAGCCCGGGATCGGTCACGTGGTCAGCCCACACACGCAGGCTCAGCAGGTCGACGCCCTGTGCAGAGGCGCCCACGTAGCGAGTGCGCTTGGCATCGATCGCGTAGGCGGTGGAGCAGGCGCCGAGCGCCGGGGTCATAACGTCGCACGCGTCATCCAGGGTGTGGGTGACGCCGAAGGTGTGCAGGACCTCGTGCACCCACAGCGCCGAGGTCACGCTCTTGAAGTTGCGGTCACTGCCCGTGCAGACGGTCCCGTCCGAACCCCGGCCGGGCGCCACCGCCACCTCGGCGGTCAATCCCGGGGTCTCGCCGAAGCCACAGGCATTGCTGG
Organism: Actinomycetes bacterium; assembly: GCA_021784375.1. The sequence continues at coordinate 22,621 of JAJXSV010000001.1, forward strand.
CGCCGTCGCTGAGGAAGGGGACGTCGATGAAGAACAGGAAGTGCTTGCGATCAGGCCCCGGATCGTCCATGACATGGGCTTCGGCCATGAGCAGCCTGTCGGCACCGAGCACGGACAGTTGGGCCATCGTGTACTTGGAATGCAGGTACTGGATGTCGTAGCCATCGGCACGTTGGTCGATCTGCAGGTGGTAACCGGTCTGCTGCTGCAGGAAGGCATTGCCCTCCGTGAGCGCGCTGTCCAGGGTGCCGTTGGTGTCCAGGTGGCGATCGGTGCCGTCGGACGGGACGACGTAGAACGGCTTGATCTGGAAGCCCGTGACCAGGTCGGGCTGGTCGGTCAATGTGCGCGCACGCAGGGTCGGGGTGTCACTGGGGACGGGTGTCGTCGCGGTGGTTGCTGGAGTCGGTGCCGAAGCCGGTTTCGATGACCGCTTCGACTGCTTCCAGACCAGTTTGCTGCCGCGGTGCGCGCAGGTGAAGTGCGCGTGGCGCACGGTCCGGCTGGCCCCTGCCTTCGGGCAGCGGGCGCCTGCGATGGTGAGGGCTTGGGCCGGCGTGTTGGATGCCAGCATGATGAACGCGGCGAGCAGGGCGGCGATCTTCTTCACGTGGCTCCCCAAGGTGTCGCCCTAGGTTAGGGAGGCCTGCTGATGGCCGCCATTCGCTGAAGCGCTTCGCGCCGAAATTCACAGGAATGGATGCGCAACGGCGGCAACGGCGGCCGGGACGCCGGGGTCGTCGGACCGCTCACCTAGGCTTGCCGCATGACCGGGCTCTTCATCGTGTTCGAGGGTGGCGACGGCAGCGGCAAGTCGACGCAGGTCGCCCGTCTCGTGGAGTCCCTGCGCGCTGACGGCCGCACCGTCGTGGCCACCCGCGAGCCCGGCGGCACGCGCATCGCCGAGAAGATCCGGCAGGTCATCCTCGACCCGGACTACCCGGAGATGAGCGACCGCACCGAGGCGCTGCTCTACGCGGCCTCGCGAGCCGAGCACGTTCACCACGTCGTCCGGCCCGCGCTGCACCGTGGTGAGGTGGTGGTCTCCGATCGCTACCTGGACTCGTCGGTCATCTACCAGGGCCTGGGCCGTGGCCTGGGCGCGGACGCCGTGCGTGAACTCAACCTTTGGGCGACCGAGGGCCTGCGGCCCGATCTCACCATCGTGCTCGACGTGCCGGCGCACTTCGGCCTCAATCGCGTGGGCACGCCGGATCGCCTCGAACTGGCACCACGCGAGATGCACGAACGCATCCGCGACTACTACCTGCAGATGGCCGCGAGCGACCCTTCGCACTACTTCCTCATCAATGCCGAGCAATCCATCGAGGCCATCGCCGAACTCGCCCGCGCCCGCGTCGATGCACTGCTCGCGACCCGGCCATGAGCATCTGGGACCGCCTGGTCGGTCAGCCGGAGACCGTGCAACTGCTGCAGCGAGCGGTTGCCGACGCGCGTGAGGTGCCGGTCGGACCGGGCATGACGCATGCCTGGCTGTTCACCGGGCCGCCCGGTGCGGGGCGGTCGACGGCAGCCCTGCTCCTGGCTGCCGGACTGGAGTGCGACGAGGGCGGTTGCGGCAGTTGCGCGAACTGCAAGGACGTCATGCGCGACATGCACGATGACGTCGTGCGCTTCGAGCCGCAGCAACTGCAGATCACGCGCGACGAGGCCGCGTCGCTCATCAAGTTGGCCGCCCGCATGCCCGTGCGCGGGCGTTGGTCGGTGATCATCGTCGAGGATGCCGATCGCCTGAACGAGGTGAGCGGCAACATGCTGCTCAAGAGCATCGAGGAGCCCACGCCACACACCATCTGGCTGCTCTGCGCGCCGAGCGTGGAGGACGTGCTGCCGACCATCCGCAGCCGCTGCCGGGTCCAGGTGCTGCGCACCCCCAGTTGGCGCGATGTCGCAGCACTGCTCGAGCGCGATGGCATCGAGCGTTCCATGGCGGCGCATGCGGCCCGCGCAGCCCAAGGCCATGTCGGCCGTGCCCGTGCCCTGGCCACCGGCGATGAGACCCGGCGCCACCGGCATGAGATGTTGCGCATCCCCTTGCAGCTCAACGACCTTCCCGCGTGCTTCGCGGTGGCGGCGGACATCGCCAGCGCTGCCACGGAGGAGGCCAATCGCTCGACGGCCAAGCTCGATGAACGTGAACGCCAGGAACTGCTGCAGGCGTACGGCGACGGAGCCACCGGCGTGACCAAGGCGAGGATCGAGCGTCTGGCGCGCGGTGCGGTGAAGGAGCTCGAGGCCCGTCAGAAGAGTCGACGTACGCGTGCTGTACGGGATCGACTCGACCGGTCACTGGTCGACCTCCTGTCGTTCTACCGTGATGTCCTGATGCTGCAGCTCGACACCGACATGGAACTCATCAACGAGGAGATGCGCCCGCAGGTGGCACAGGTGGCCGCCGCTTCCACGCCGGCCCGCACACGCGCACGCATGGATGCCATCGAACGGGCCCGCCGGCTGTTCGACTCCAATGCGCAGCCGCAACTGGTACTGGAAGCGCTCACCGTCGAGTTGGCGCGGGCATGAGGCGCCGCCTGCTCCCGCTCATCGCGGCCGCCCTCTCCGGACTGATCGTCGCCGGCGCCTCCAGCACGCCGGCAGCGGTCCCCACACCCGTCCCCACACCCGCCGTCAGTGCCGGCCTGCAGTCCTTCTACGCGCAGACGCTCGACTGGAAGCCCTGCCACAGCGTGCTCCAATGCGCGACCTTCCGCGTCCCCGTCGACTACGCGAAGCCCAGTGGCGCGACCATCCGCATCATGGCCGCCCGAGCGGTGGCCACCGGCACCTCACAGGGGGCGCTGGTGGTGAACCCGGGTGGACCCGGTGCGAGCGGCATCGAGTACATCGCCGATCCCAACTTCGCGATCTCAAGGACGGCTCGTCGCGACTTCGACCTGGTGACCTTCGATCCCCGTGGTGTGGGCGAGAGCGCGCCGTTGTGGTGCCTGCGCGGCGCCAAGCTCGACTGGTTCCTCAACATCGACCCCACCCCGTCCACGCCGGCGGAGCGCGCCGCCATCGCGAACTCCGGCAAGACCCTGGCACTTGCCTGCAAGCGCGAGAACGCCAACCTCATGGCCCACATGTCGGCGGTCGACATGGCGCGTGACATGGATGTCCTGCGGGCCCTGCTCGGCCAGGAGAAGTTGCGCTACCTCGGCAAGTCCTGGGGCACCGTGCTGGGCAAGGTGTACGCCGCCCTGTTCCCGGGTCGGGTGGGCTCCTTCGTGCTCGATGGTGCCGTGGATCTCGAGGTGCCGGCGACCCAGGCCGCCTACGACCAGGGCAGGGGTTTCGAGACCGCGGCCGACCGCTTCATCGCCTGGTGCGTCAAGCAGGGCCACTGCGTCCTCGGCTCCACCCCGACAGCCGCCAAGCAGCATCTGCTGTCGTTCCTGGTCGGCCTCGACAGGCATCCCATGCGCACCAACGATCCCAAGCGCCCGCTCACGGAGGCGCAGGCGCTCACGGCGATCATCGGACCGCTCTACCTGAATGACGGCGGCTGGCCCTGGCTCCTCACCGGGCTCACGCCGGCCTTCCTGCTCCACAACGGCGCCGCGCTGCAGACCATCTTCGACTGGTTCGTCGAGCGCAACGGCCACGGCGTCTACAAGTACAACACGAACACCGCGATCTACGTCACGAACTGCCTGGACGACCCGGGCACCGTCAAGACCATTGCGCAGGCGCAGGCCCTGGCGAGCGCCTGGTCGAAGGCGCTCCCGCTGATGGGCGCTGCCATGGCCTGGTCGGACCTGCCCTGCGCGGGTTGGCCCTACCGGGCCAGCACCGACATCGCGCGCCTCAAGGTGCGGAACGTGCCGCCCATCCTCGTGGTCTCCGCCACCTACGACCCCGCCACGCCCATGAAGTGGGGCCGCGGCCTGGCCTCCGAACTGCCCGGCGCGGTGCTGCTGGAGCGGCTCGGCGACGGACACACGTCGTACGCGAACGGCAGTGCATGCATCGACAGCGCCGTCGATCGCTTCCTACTGTCGAACGATCCCTGGCACCCGACGCTGCCGCCCAGTGGAACGGTCTGTGGTGCGACCGCTGCCTGAGGACCAGCGCGGGCCGGGGGAGTTCTACCCGGTCGTCGGCGTGGGGCCACATCCCGAGCCGTGGCCCGACGACCCGCGCCTCGATCCCGAACTGCTCCGTGACGGCGATCGTCGCAACGTGCTGGACCGCTTCCGCTACTGGACCGTCGAGGCGATCAAGCAGGAACTCGACGGCCGCCGACACCCCTTGCACATCGCCATCGAGAACTGGCAGCACGACCTGAACATCGGGGCCATCGTGCGCACCGCGAACGCCTTCAACGTCGCCGGTGTGCACATCGTGGGACGGAAGCACTGGAACCAGCGGGGCGCCATGGTGACCGATCGCTACCTGAGGATGCAGCACCATCCGGACATCGGGGCCTTCGTGGGCTGGGCGAGCGGCGCGGGTCTGCCGATCATCGGCATCGACAACATCGAGGGCAGCCAGCCGCTGGAGCGGGCAACGCTGCCCGCGCACTGCGTCATGCTCTTCGGCCAGGAGGGCCCCGGGCTCTCCGCGGCCGCAGTCGAGGCCAGTTCCACCATCCTGCACATCACGCAGCACGGCTCCACCCGGTCCATGAACGCGTCCGCGGCGGGCGCCATCGCGATGTACGCCTGGGCGCTGCAGCACACCGTGAACGGCTGAAGGGCGCGGCCGGGGACCGAACCGGCGCGGCACACGAGTTGCACATGGTGGAACGCGTCGCGCCGTCGAGCGACGCAACCTACACGCGTGTGCCGCTGGTCGCCCACCTCTCGTACAGTGGCCGCGATACCAAGCGCGAAGGAGGCACCCGATGATCAGCGTCTTCGACCTGTTCAAGATCGGCATCGGGCCCTCGAGCTCGCACACCGTCGGCCCCATGCGCGCCGCTCACGACTTCGCCGCCGGGCTCCGGCAGCAGGACCAACTCACGCGAGTGCAGCGGGTCCACGTCGAACTCTTCGGCTCGCTGGGCGCAACCGGCCATGGGCACGGCACCGTGCGCGCCGTGCTGGCCGGGCTCGCCGGGAACCTTCCCGACGTGGTCGATCCGGATGAGGTGCGCAACCTCGAGGAGGAGGTGGGCGAGAGCCAGCAACTGTGGCTGGCCGGCGTGCACTCCATCAACCTCAACCTGCACGTCGACATCGTCCTGCACCGACGGAAGTCGTTGCCGTTCCACGCCAACGGCATGACCTTCCAAGCCTTCGCGGCAGACGACGAGCTGATCAGGGAACGCACGTTCTACTCCGTGGGCGGAGGCTTCATCGTCGAGCATGACGCGGCGGGCTCGGCCCGGGTGGTGGAGGATCCGCACCCCGTGCCCTATGAGTTCACCACGGCCGCGCAGTTGCTCGAACTGTGCCGCGTGCACCACCTGTCCATCAGCGAGCTGATGATGGCGAATGAGACGAGCCGGCGCACCGAGCTCGAGGTGCGCACGGAGATCCTGCACATCTGGGACGTCATGCGCGCCTGCGTGCAGCGTGGCATCACCTCGGAGGGCACGCTTCCCGGCGGGCTCAAGGTGCGGCGACGTGCGCACCTGCAGTACGACCAGTTGCGCAACGACTTCGAGCACAACGACGCCTTGCACGCCATGGAGTGGGTGACGATGTTCGCGCTTGCCGTCAACGAGGAGAACGCGGCCGGCGGACGCGTTGTCACGGCACCCACGAACGGGGCGGCCGGCATCATCCCGGCGGTGCTCCACTACTACGAGAAGTTCGTCCGCGGTGCGGACGACGATGGCATCGTCCGCTTCTTCCTCGCGGCCACGGCGGTGGGTTGGCTGTTCAAGAAGAACGCCTCCATCTCCGGTGCGGAGGTGGGATGCCAGGGCGAGGTGGGGTCGGCCTGCTCCATGGCAGCGGCCGGGCTGGCGGAGGTGCTGCGCGGCACCCCGGAGCAGGTGGAGAACGCGGCGGAGATCGGCATCGAACACAACCTAGGGCTCACCTGCGACCCCGTGGGCGGGCTGGTGCAGATCCCCTGCATCGAACGCAATGCCATCGCTGCCATCAAGTCCATCACGGCCGCCCGCATGGCGGTGCGCGGCGACGGCGTCCACCACGTCTCACTGGACAGCGCCATCAAGACCATGCGCGAGACAGGCGAGGACATGAAGGTGAAGTACAAGGAGACCGCCCGCGGCGGCCTCGCCCTCAACGTCGTCGAGTGCTGATCGGGCCGCTCCGGCCGATGGCCTGCACGGGCCGCCCCTCGGCTAGGTTCGTGGCATGACCCGAGACCTCCGTCGCGCATGGCTGGGCACCGCCATCTGGTTCTTCCTGAACGCCGTGGGTTGGGCTTCCATCATCGTGCGCATGCCGGAGATCAAGCACCGCCTGGGCGCCTCCAATGGCGTGCTCGGGTTGCTCCTGCTCGTCTCCGTGGGCGGTGCGCTCACGGCGCTGCGGCCCGCCGGCATCTGGTGCGCACGGTTCGGCAGCCGCCCGGTCATGATCGCGGGCGCGTTGGCCGGTGCCCTGTTCCTGCCGCTTGTGGCCTGGGTGCCCAACGCGCAGGTCTTCATGCTCAGCGTCTTCCTGTTCCTGTTCACGACCACGAGCATGGACATGTCGCAGAACGCGCACGCCGTCGCCATCGAGCACGCGTCCGGCAGGAAGGTCATGGGTCGCCTGCACGGGCTGTGGAGCGTCGGCGGCATCACGGGTGGCCTCATCGGCGGCGGGTTCGCCGCCATCGGCGTGTCCCTGCAGCAGCAGGGTTTCATCATGGCCGCCCTCATCCTCATCGTGGCACTGGCGGCGAAGGGGTTGCTGCTGCCGGCGAGTGCCGATCAGCATGAGCCGGAACGTCGGGCCGACGGCAAGAAGCACCGCTACCCGCTCGCCTTCTGGATCCTGGGACTGGTCGGCCTCTGCGGCGCTCTCGGTGAGGGTGCCGCCAGCGACTGGGGCGCGGTGCTGCTGCACGACACCTGGAAGTCGACGGCCTTCGTCGCCTCACTGCCGTACATCACCTTCCAAACGGCGATGGTCATAGGACGCTTCTCGGCGGATGGGCTGAGCCAACGCCTCGGCCGTTCCACCTTGCTCCGCATCTGCGGCGCGCTAACCACCATCGGGGTCACGGCGGGCCTGCTCATCGGCCAGGTGCCGGGAGTGCTCCTCGCCTGGCTCAGCATCGGCCTGGGGGTCTCAGTGGTGGTGCCGATGGTGTTCAGCGCGGCCGGGGCCCTGGCGATCACGCGTTACCCGAACATCATCGCGCCCTCGCAGGCGGTGTCGGTGGTCTCGGGCGTCGTCTACTCGGCATTCCTGTTCGGACCGCCGCTCATCGGCTTCCTGGCCGACGTCTTCACCCTGCGCTGGGCCATGCTGCTCGTGTCGTTCCTCGGTATGGGCATCTTCCTCGGCGCGGGCATCACCAAGCAGGTCGACTAAAGCGCGCACCGGGCACCGTTGTTCACGAACGGACCGGATTGCGGTCGGAATGTGAACAACCGTGGGGTGGGGGAGTGAACTGAGGCGTTGGGCGGCCTCAGATGACGAAGTCGACCTCGTCCATGGTCCAGTCGGTGCCGTTGCTCACGCCGTGGATGTGATGTTCCACCTGCAGCCCGAGGACGTGCTCCTCGAGCGACGCCACGCGGGCGAGCAGCTCGTGGACGGCATTGCCGACGGGGTCGGGGACGGAACCGCCGCTGCCGCGGGCCGCGATGTCCTGGCCGGCGATGCGGATCACCTGCCCGGGCACGCCGACGACCACCGAATGGTCAGGCACCGACTTGGTGAGGACGGCGTTGGCGCCGATCCGGCTGTCGCTGCCGACCTCGATGTTGCCGAGCACCTGGGCTCCGGAGCCGATGATCACCCGGGAACCGATGGTGGGATGGCGCTTCACCTGCTCCAGGCTGGTGCCGCCCAGGGTGACCCCCTGGTAGATCGTGACGTCGTCGCCGACGATGGCGGTCTCCCCGATGACGACACCGCTGCCGTGGTCGATGAAGACGCCCTTGCCGATCTGGGCACCCGGGTGGATCTCGACCTGGGTGAGGAAACGCGCGAACTGTGACACCGCGCGCGCCAGCCAGTGGAGGTCGTGGCTCCACAGTTCATGGGCGATGCGGTGCCACCACAATGCATGCAGGCCGGAGTACAGCATCACCACTTCGGCGGTGCTGCGGGCAGCGGGGTCCCGCTCGAGTACGCACCGCACGTCGTGGCGGATGTGCTGGAGCAGGTTCTCGGTGTCGTGCACTAGTCGGTGAGCCCCGCGAAGAGGGGAGTGGACAGGTAGCGCTCGCCGAAGGATGGGATGATGGCGACGATCAGCTTGCCCGCGTTCTCGGGTCGCTTCGCGAGCTGCGTCGCTGCCCACAGTGCAGCACCGGATGAGATGCCGACGAGCAGCCCCTCCTCGGTGGCAGCGCGGCGTGCGTACTTGAAGGCGTCATCGTTCTCGACGCTGATGACCTCGTCGTAGATGTGGGTGTCGAGGACGTCCGGGATGAACCCGGCGCCGATGCCCTGGATGGGGTGCGGACCCTTGGGCTGACCCTGCAGGACGGCCGAGGCGGTCGGCTCGACGGCCACCACCTTCACGTTCGGGTTCTGCTGCTTCAGGTACCGGCCGGCACCGGTGATGGTGCCGCCGGTGCCCACGCCCGCCACCAGGATGTCGACCTTGCCGTCGGTGTCATTCCAGATCTCCGGGCCGGTGGTCCGGAAGTGGATGTCGGGGTTGGCGGCGTTCTTGAACTGCTGGGGCATGAAGTAGTTGGGGTTGGCCGCGACCAACTCCTCGGCCTTGGCGATGGCGGCGCCCATGCCGCCGGGGCCGGGCGTGAGGATGAGCTCGGCACCGTAGCCACGCAACAGCGCGCGACGCTCCTTGCTCATGGTCTCGGGCATGACCAGGACGATCTTGATGCCGCGGGCCGCGGCGGTCATGGCCAGGGCGATGCCGGTGTTGCCCGACGTGGGCTCGACGATGACGGTGTCGGGGCCGATGAGGCCAGCCGCCTGCGCCGCGTCGATCATGGCCACGCCGATGCGGTCCTTCACGCTGTGCGCGGGGTTGTAGAACTCGAGCTTCGCAGCCACCGTGGCGGCCGCGCCATCCGTGATCTTGTTGATGCGGACGAGGGGAGTGTTGCCCACCAGGGCGGTGACGTCGTTGGCAATGCGCATGCAGCAAGGTTGCAGGTACAACCCGCAATCCGCAACTCCGCTCCTGCGCGATTCCAAGCCTGCCTCCTCCTCTTGCGGAGACTTTGCAGGGGCGAGGAGTCGGCGCAGCCTAGGCGTCCCAGCGTCGGCCGACCAGGATCAGGCCGCCCGCCGCCAACCCGGTGGCGATGCCGGAGACAAGCAGCGGGACGTGACCGTGGCCGTTGCCGAGGTTCCACGCAAGCCCCGCCCAGGTGCCAGCGAGCAGCACGGCGCCGCCGGAGAGGCCCTGCAGCAGTCCCTGCGCATGCCCGCGATGCTCCTTCGGCGTGAGCGCCGAGATCCACGCCTTGCCGACGCCATCGGTGATGCCGACGAAGCCTCCGTAGACGAACAGGGCGAGCACCACCCAGGGGCCATGTGGGAGCAGCCCCAGGCCCACGTACCCGACGGTGAAGCAGAGCAGGCCGATCGCGTACACGCGTGACTTCGGCAGGCGATCGGCGAGCATGCCGGCAGGGAATGCGATGAGTGTCATGGCGAAGTTGAAGAGCATGTAGATGAGCAGGATCGCGATGGCGGAGTAGCCGATCTCGTTGAGGTGCAGCAGGAGCAGCGAATCCGGGAAGTTCACGAGGGCGATGAAGCCGAGCAGCGTCGCCAGTGACCGCACACGGGGCGGCAGGTCGTCCAATCTGCTGGCCACGGCGTTCGCGCGTTGCAGCGATCGGTCCGCGCGCGACTCGCGTACCCCGAAGGTGAGGCCGACGCTCAGTGTCGCCGGGATCACCGCGATCCACAGTGCGCTGCGCAGGTTGTCATGCGCCATGGTGAGCACGAGCAGGCCCAGCGCCGGACCGAGGACGGCACCGAGGTTGTCGGCTGTGCGATGGAAGCCGAAGACGCGGCCGAGGTGGAGCTTGTCGACGTCCGCGACGAGCAGGGCGTCCCGCGGGGCACCGCGCATGCCCTTGCCGATGCGGTCGACGATCCTGCCGACGGCCACGACCGGCCACACCGTCGCCATGGCGATGAGCAGTTTCCCCAATCCTGCCAAGCCGTATCCCGCGACGATGGCCGGCTTGCGGCCCACGCGATCGCTGAGGCGGCCGGACAGGTACTTCAACAGGGAGGCGGCACCCTCCGCCACACCCTCGATGATGCCGACGACCGCCACCGGCGCTCCCAGCACGGTGGTGAGCAGGATGGGCATGAGCGGGTAGAGCAATTCGCTGGCTGCATCCTGCGCGAGTGACACCCCGGACAGCAGTTTCACGTTCCTGGTGAGCCACGGATTCACCTCCGCACCATACGCTCGCCGAGCGCGTATCGTGTGCCGATCGACCGAAGGGCACACCTTGCAACCCACCCTTGAGCATGTCGGCTATGACGGCGACGACCTCGGGAGTCGGCACTCTTCCGCCTTCACTGCCTTCCGGGTGTGGGCGCCGAGTGCGAGCGACGTCCAGCTCGTCCTGTTCCGCAACGGCGTCGAGGAGCACCCGATGGGTGCCGATCGTGGTGGCAGTTGGACGGCGAGCATCGACGGGGACCTGCACGGCGTCGAGTACATGTTCCGGGCCAACATCAACGGCGCCTGGCGCGATTCCATCGACCCCAACGGCCGGGCCTCCACCATCAACGCGGGCCACAGTGTCGTCGTCGATCTGGGGCGGACGAACCCGGCTCGCTGGACCACGGACAAGCCGGCCTTCAGTGGTGAGGCAGTCGACGCGGTCTTCTACGAGCTGCACACGCGGGACTTCTCCATCGACCCCGAATCCGGGATCGCGCAGGCGCATCGTGGCAAGTGGCTGGCCTTCACGGAGCACGGGACGCAGACGCCCTCGGGGAATCGCAGCGGCATCGACCCCATTCGCGAACTCGGCGTCACGCACGTGCAACTGCTGCCCATCTACGACTTCGGCTCCGTCGATGAGCATGACGCCGCGCAGTACAACTGGGGCTACGACCCGGTGCAGTACAACGTGCCCGACGGCAGCTACTCGACGGATGCAGCGAACCCGTTCTCGCGCATCACGGAGCTGAAGCAGGCCATCCAGTCGTTGCACGACGACGGGCTGCGGGTCGTGATGGACGTGGTGTACAACCACGTCTTCGACGCCGCCTCACACCCCTTCGAGAAGCTGGCACCCGGTGTGTTCTTCCGCTGCCATGCCGACGGCAGTTACGGGAATGCGAGCGCGTGCGGCAACGAGATCGCCTCCGAGCACCCCATGGTGCGCAAGTTCATCGTGGAGTCGGTCGCATACTGGGCGCGCGAGTACCACCTCGACGGCTTCCGCTTCGACCTCATGGGCATCCTCGACGTGGAGACCATGCGCCAGGTACGTGCGGTGCTCGACGCCATCGATCCCACGATCCTGGTGGTCGGCGAGGGTTGGTCCATGGGCGACCTCCTGCCAGAGCAGGACCGCGCCGACGTGAACAACGCTGAGGACCTGCCACGCATCGGATTCTTCAACGATGTCCTGCGCGACGGCGTCAAGGGCTCGGTCTTCCATCACGCCGATCGCGGGTACGTGCAGGGAGCCCTGGCCTCGCGCGCCGATGTGCTCGACGGCATCGTCGGCAACGTGCGCTTCAGCGAATCGATCGGCGGCAACTGGGGTGAGGTGGCACCCGGTCAGGTCGTGAACTACGTGGAGGCGCACGACAACATGACGTTGGCCGACAAGCTGGCCGCGAGCATGCCTGATGCGCCCGTCGACGAGCAGGCGCGGGCCTTCCGGCTCGCGACCTCGATCGTGCTGCTCTCCCAGGGCATGCCCTTCCTGCATGCGGGCCAGGAGTTCATGCGTTCCAAGTCCGGCGACGAGAACAGCTACGCCTCCGGTGATGAGGTGAACGCCCTGCGCTGGGAGCAGCGCGTGCGTCGCTTCGAGTTGGTCGAGTACGTGCGCGGCCTGATCGCCCTGCGGAGGGCCCATCCGGCGTTCCGCATGCGCAGCGCTGACGACATCAGACACCACCTGCGCTTCCTCGACAGCGAGCCATCGATCATCGCCTACGTCCTCGACGGCGTGGCCACGCACGACACGTGGACGGAGATCGTGGTGGCCCACAACGCGGCCACGCAGCCGGTGACACTCGCGCTTCCCAGCCGTGCCATGTGGGGCATCGTGGTCGACGGGTGGCGCGCGGGCTACACGGTGCCGATGCGCGAGGCCGCTTCCAGCGTCGAGGTGGCCGAGCAGTCGACCATGGTGCTGTTCCGCTGATCGTCGCCTCGCCCCGCGGGCTCCTCACAGCACGCGGATGACCCGGTTCCGACCGGTGCTCTTGGCCTCGTACATCGCTGCGTCGGCACGGGCGATGAGGGCATCGGGGCCCTCGCCGTCCGCCACCGTGGTCACGCCGATGCTCATGGAGCAGTGGACGACGCCGTCCGGTGTGCTGATGGGCTCGGCCGCACTGGCGCGAAGCTTCTCCGCGACGAGCAGCGCGGAGTCGGGATCGGCAAGGCCCTGCAGGACCACCATGATCTCGTCGCCGCCCATGCGCGCGACGATGTCGGAGGTGCGCACGCAATCACGGGTGCGCTGAGCCAGGGTGCGGAGCACCTCATCACCTGCGGCATGGCCGAGCGTGTCATTCACCTGCTTGAAGTGGTCGACGTCGCAGAACAGCACGGCGGTGTGCTCGCCCGGCGTCCGCAGCGTGCTGGTGGCGTAGGCCAGTCGGCGCAGGGCCTCGCCGCGATTCAGCAGCCCCGTGAGGTCATCGAAGCGGGCCAGTCGGTCGAGCACCTGCTCCGCCGCCACCTCCGCATCGACGAGGCGCATGGAGCAGATGGCCCCGTCGACCACGCCCTCGGGGTTGTGATACTGCTTGGCGTGCGCCTCGATCCAATGGAACACGCCATGGTTGTCGAGCACCCGCACCCTGCTCACGACCGTTTCCCCCTGCCGTACGCGGACCAGGCCTTCCATGTACACCGACAGGTCATCGGGGTGCATGATGACGGTGACGTCCCGTCCGATCCAGGCGTCCACGTCATCGCCGAGCGCGTCGGTCACGGAGGGTGAGATCCAGGAGATGATGCCGTCGCGCAGGCGGAACACGACGTCAGCGGTGTTCTCCGCCAGCAGCCGGTAGTGCTCCTCGGAGGCGGCAATGGCCACTGCCGATTCACGGCGCTCGGTCACATTGCGCCAGGTCACGCTGAGTCGGTCACCCGGGACACGACGGCCGCGGATGTCGAGGAAGCGCATGGCCCCGTGCACGTCGGCCACGGGGAAGTCGTCGACCGCGAGTTTCTCGCCCGAGACCATGGCCTTGACGTAGAGCTCGAACAGGCCCGATGCCCTGACGGCTGGCCGCAACTTCCCCACGTGCTGTCCGATCAGCTGCTCGCGGGTGTCGCCCACATAGACGCAGGCCGCGTCGTTCAGGTCGATGTACTCGAAGTCTGTGATCGCGCCGTCCTCGTCGCGCACCGCCTTGAAGAGCACCAGCGGGTCGAGCAGCGCCTGCATGTTCACGGCCAGCAACTCACGTTCGGCCGCCAGGTCCTCGCGGGCGGAGTGTTCGGCGGCGATGTCGCGCCAGTTGGCGATGCGCCCGAGGACCCGTCCCGAGGGGTCCCACTCCGGCCCGATGAGGCCGCTCATCCACAGGTACTCGCCGTCCGAGCGGCGCCAGCGCGCCTCCATGCGCTGCGGCTTGCCCGCGGCGACGCGCAGCAGTGCGCTCTCCACCGAGGGACGGTCCTCGGGATGGATGAGGTCGACGCCGTGCTCACCGATGAGTTCCGAGGGTCTCCAGCCGAGGGTACGCTCGACGGAGTCGGAGACCCAGTCGATGCGTCCGTAGGGCGGACCGGTGATGATGACGTCTGATCCGTTCTCGGCAAGCAGTCGGTAGCGCTGCTCCGAGGCCCGCAGGGCCTCGGTGAGCGCCGCTTGCCGAAGCAGGCTGCGCTGCTGCTCGCTGCTCACCGCGAAGACCGCCGTCCCCACCACCAACGCGGCGAACAGGTCGCTGAGCACGATGGCGACCCGGTCGGGGGCGCCGAGGTCGCTCAGGGCCTGTGCGCCGAGCAGAAGCAGGAGCGGAAGGGCCAGGAACACCAAGAGCAACCGTGTGATCGACACGCGATCAGGACGGGCGGTGAGCAGGGCCATCGGTCGCCGGTCCGGTCGTACCGCGAAGGCCGCCACCCCGATGAGCAGCATGCACAGAGCTGTCACGAAGGCCATGCCCGTCGAGGTGTCGAACTCGAAGATGCCGGTGGCGCCGGCTGCATAGCCGACCAGCCGGACGAAGGCCGGGAACATGGCGAGGGCCGTGAAGACCTGGGAGAAGAACTCCGCGTGATGGCGATCGCTGCGCAACTGCAGCAATGCCAGGGCCATCGACACCACCGCGACCACCGTGGCCGGGGCCGGCCGTCCCGGGTGGGCGGAACCCACATGCGTGACGGCGTCGCCGAACCACCAGGTGTCGAAGCCCCACGAACTGCCCGTTGCATACTCCACGAGCATGAGGAATGCGATCAGGCCCGCTGCTGCGGCCAGCACTCGTCCTCGGGTGTGGGCCGACGTCGCCTCCGGCGTCTGTGCGTGTGCGGCGGCTGCCAGCAGGAACAGCATGGCGGACGCCCACGGCGTGAGGACCACCCAGGTGGGCGCGAGGCGCGTGAGCAGCGTGCTGCCGATGGCCCATCCGATCCAGTCGAGGATCGCCACGGCCATGACCGTGGCGACGCACAGGCGGATGAGCCACACGCGCCCGGGGGCATCACGGAATGCAGCGGTCGGTTGCTCGCCGGCCCCGGCCCCTGATGGCCCCTGCGTCATGGCCTGAATGGTAGGCGGCGGGCCTTTCACGCGGCCGTAGCAGTCTGTGCGTGTTCGCCGGTCGCTCCGCCGGGAGGGCCGGTCGTCGCGGCTATCCTCCGTTCGTGGGCATACGCGACTGGATCCGGCCGGTCACCGAAGACTCGGCGCCCTTCATCCTGCGCGACCTGGGCGGCTTCGCCGGACCGGTGTGGATGCTCGCGCTCATCACCGGCGTGAAGTCACTCGGCACCGCACTCACGATCACCTTCGGGCAGCGGGAGGCTGCGCTTTCGCAGTACGCCGCCGCCATCGTGCTGGGCCTCATCGCGGTCGTGCTCATCAACCCCTGGCACCGGCTGCCCAAGTGGCTGCTGCACGCCACCCTGAGCATGTGCGCGGTGCTCGTGTGCTGGATGCTGCTCACCGCGGGGAACCGCGGGAACACACTCGGGCAGTCGCTCATGGTGGTCGCCCTCGTGGTCTACGCAGCCATGTGGTTCCCGCGCCATCAGGCTCAGCTCCACATCATCAGCCTGCTCGTCGCATCGGCCATCGGCATCTTCGGGCGGTGGCCGTTCAAGGATGCATTCGCGCTGTGGGGCCCCACGGCCATGACTGCGGTGCTGCTCGCGTGGATGCTGCGCACGCTCGTGTTGCGCATCCAGACGCTGGCGGTGCGCGACGACCTCACCAAGGTGTGGAACCGCACCGGCCTGGTGTCGGTCATCGACCACAGCGCCGTGGCAGACGGGACGCCCAGCAATGCCATGGTCGTCGTCGACCTCGATGACTTCAAGCGCGTGAACGACGAGCGCGGCCACGCCGCGGGCGATGCCCTGCTCGTGCAGGTGGCGGAAGCGCTGCTGTCACATCTGCGCCCGCAGGACAGCGTCGTGCGCACGGGGGGCGACGAATTCCTCCTGCTGCTCCCGGCCACCTCGGCCCCGGCCGCGACGAAGGTCCTGGAACGCGTGCTGCCCCTGCTGCCGATCGGCGCCTCGTACGGCGTCGCAGAGTGGCGCAGTGCAGCGGACTTCGACGCGGCTCATGCGCAGGCCGATGCGGAGATGTACCTGCGCAAGGCCAGCCGCGCGGAGCGCCCGGAGTGATCGCGGCCCGGCTGTCGACTAGGGCGTGGCCAGGTCCCGTCGGCGGAAACCCGCGAAGGCGACGGAGAGCAGTGTCGCCACCAACAGGCTGAGCCAGATGGTCGGTGTCCACAGCATCGGGGTAGCCGGCATTCGCGGCACGTGCGTGTACGGCGAGAGATCCATGAGCAGCGACGGCCACTTGAACATGGGACCGAATTCCGCGATGAGCACGGTGCCGCCAGCAAGCACCCAGCCGAGGTAGGAGAGCGTCGGCGCCAGCGCGAGCACCACGAATGCGACTGCCATGACCACCCAGACCGCGGGCAGGTAGACCAAGGTGCGGGCCAGCGCGTCGAGCAGGCCGCCATGCTCGCCGGTCTGCAGGGCGTTGCCGATCCAGAAGGCGAACCCGACGACCGCCTGCAGCAGCGCCGAGCCGAGCATGGCCACGGCCACGTTGGCGCCGAGCAGTCGCGAATGCGAGACCGATCCGGCGAGCAGCGGCTCCACGCGGCCGGCCTGCTCCTCACTGCCCAGCCGACGCGCCAGCAGCACGGCACAGACGCCGGTCATCAACGACACGAATCCGAGTTCGAAGACCATGAACGAGGCAAGGGGGTCCGATGTTCCGGCAACCGTCTCCAGCCACTTCCGCATCGAATTGCTCTCGAGGAACCTGCTCGCCGTCGATGCCACTGCGCCCAGGAGCATCCCCATGAACAGGTAGCTCAAGGTCAGGCCCAACAGCAGTCCGCGCTGCAGCCGCATGGCCAGCGCGAACGGCGATCGCAGTGTCGCCCGCGCGCGCGGCCTGCCGGGCCGCTGCGGCACCAGACCGGCATCAAGATCACGTTGGCGGGCGAGGGCGAATGCGGCCACGACCAGAGCGATGATGGCCAGCGCGAACAGCGGCAGCACCCCCCAGTGGTCGCCGCTGAAGGCCCTCACCTGGTCTTGCCAGCCGACCGCGGAGAGCCATGTCCACCACGCCGCGGTGGTCGTCGTGCCGGCCGCGTCGGCGCTTCCGCGCAGGAGCCAGGCGGCGGCGAGCCCGATGAATGCGAGGACATTCGAGGCGCGCGCCGCCTGCGTGAGTTGCGCGGTGAGTCCGGCGATCGCGCCGAAGGTGAGGCCGCACAACGAGGCCGAGGCGGCGAAGGCCCAGGCGCTGCCCGCGGGCAGCCCAGAGGCCGACACGCCGAAGCCGTTGACGAGGCAGAACACGGTCATCACCATGGCCACCAGCGTGAGTGCGGACGCCAGTGGTGCCCACTTGCCCACGACCAGTGAGCCCACGAGTTCGAGACGTCCGGACTCCTCTTCCGTGCGCGTGTGCCGGGTCACGATGAGGATGGCGAGGATGCCGGCGAAGATGCCGCCGAAGCCGATGGGCTTCATCATGGCGACCGCACCCAGCGATTGCGGATCCCAGACCCTGCCGTACATGACCATCAACGCGGGCAGGCCGTTGATGGCCGCGGCCGCATCGAGGCGGGACTGCATGCTCGGGTAGAGGGCGACAGCTGCCGCGGTGCCGCCCACCGTGTAAGCGAGGTAGGCCGCCATCCAGGCGGGGAGCATGACGCGATCACGGCGGCAGGCGAATCGAAGCAGCGCGCGAGTGCCGGCGAATGCAGACACGGTTAGGCCTCGCGGTAATGGGAGAGGAACAGCTCTTCGAGGGTCGGCGGTTGCGTCGCGAGCGAGACGATCCCGAATCGCTGCAGCGCAGTCAGGAAGCCGTCGAGTGCGTGTTGTTCGACCTTGCAGGTGATCTGGCGGCCGGTGACCAAGCAGTCGTGTACGCCGTCGATGGTGTGGAGCCCGACTGGGACCTCGCGCAACTCGGCGATGACGCTGGTGCGCGTGAGATGGCGCATGGCCGCCAAGCTGCCGGTCTCCACGATGCGGCCCGCGCGGATGATGCTGATGCGATCGGACAGGGCCTCGGCCTCACTCAGGATATGGCTCGAGAGCAGCACGGTGCGGCCGTCGCCCCTCCACTCGGCCACCACTTCGCGGAACATGCGCTCCATGAGGGGATCGAGGCCGCTCGTCGGCTCGTCGAGCAGCAGCAGGTCCACCTTCGATGCGAGCGCCGCGATGAGCGCGACCTTCTGACGGTTGCCCTTGGAGTAGGTGCGCGTCTTCCTGCTGGGGTCGAGGTCGAAGCGTGCGATCAGCGCAGCGCGGCGCTGCTCATCGAGACCGCCTCGGAGGCGCCCCAGCAGGTCGATGACCTCGCCGCCGGTGAGACCGGGCCACAGGGCGACATCGCCCGGAACGTACGCAAGCCGCTTGTGCAACTCGACGGCATCCCGCCAGGGGTCGAGGCCGAGCACGGTGGCGCTCCCCGAGTCCGCGCGGAGCAGCCCGAGCAGGCAGCGCAGGGTCGTCGTCTTCCCCGCGCCGTTGGGGCCCAGGAAACCGTGCACCTCGCCCGCGGCGACCTTCAGATCCAATCCGTCGAGTGCTCGCGTCGCACCGAAATCCTTGTGCAGGTCCTTGACGTCGATGACATCGGTCATGCGCGACACAGTACGCGCGGGCCTCGCTGGATGAGCTCGATTCAGACGTGATCTCGCACCCACGCGGCGAGCTGGTGGGAGCAGTGCGTGACCGAGTCGGCCCACGAATGGGCAGCGGACTCATCAGCCTGGTCGCTCACGTGCTTGACCATGGTGAGTGCGACTCCGCCGATTGCTGCAGCCTTGGCGATGGCGTAGCCCTCCATGTCGACGATGTCCGCGACGACGGCCAGCAACTCCCGGTCGGCGCTGTCGGAGATGAAGCGATCACCGGTGGCGAGGATCATGCCCTCGCGGGCGAGGTTGATGGGCAGGCTGCAGTGGACGTCCGCGATGGCGAAGATCGAGGCGTCGTCGATGTCATGCTCGATCACGCTGCGGACGAGGTGGGTGCCTTGGACATGCTCCTTGAGGCCACCCGCGGTGCCCAGGTTGATGAGTTCGCGTGGGCGGGTGGCATTGATGGCCGTGGCGACGGCGACTGCCGCGTTGACCTTTCCGGCACCTGTCACCAGCATGGGCAGCCCCAACTCGCGGAGTGCGATGGCCTCCAGTTCCAGCGCCACCACGAGCAGCGGCTCATTCGCTGAGATGCGCCCGTGCAACTGCATGGCACAAGGCTAGTCAGCGGGGGAGACGGGCTCGGTTCCACTCGCTACGTTGCGAGGGTGCCAAGGGTCCGACTCGCCCTCGCGATGAGCGTGGCCACGCTGATCGCGTCGACGCCCGTCGTGTCGACCGCGGCAAGCCGGCCGTCTGGTGTGGAGATCAGCGTTGATCCGGCACGGCCGGCACTGGTGGTGCTGCCCACCGGCAGGCTCATCGCCCCGCGGCCGTTGCTCATCGCCCTCCACGGCTTCAGCTCCAGCGGGAAGGCACTCGACTCGGCACTCCACCTGCGCACGGTGGCGACATACGCCAAGGCCGCGCGCTGTCGGCCCGCCGCTCCTGTGAGCGTCCTGCACATCCACGGGACTGCCGATCCGGTGGTCTCCTACGACGGTGGCGTGATCCTCGCGCCCTATCCGTCCGCCGCCTCCACCGTGCGGACCTGGGCGACGTATGACGGATGCAACCTCTCGAAGGGGCTGCGCAGGTCGGGCAGGCTGGACGTCAACGCGTCAATCGCCGGCAAGGAGACGACGAGCTTCTCCTACTCGTGCCCTCGCGGGGTCGAGGTGACCCTATGGAGTGTGGACGGCGGCACGCATTCCCCGAGTGTCAGCAAGGGGTTCTCCGCGCTCGTGCTCGACTGGCTGTTGCGGCACAAGCGCTGAGGCGCGGAATCACTGCTGGCCGTAGACGTTCTGATAGCGGTTGAACAGCGCGTCGATGGCGTCCTGGGGCAGGCGCTCGATGGGGCCCAGCTGCATGGCGATGGACACCGACTTGGCGTTGTCCTCGCACATGATCGCGGCCTTCAGGGCGCTCCGCGCGTCCTTGCCGATGGCGAAGACCCCGTGCTGGCGCATGAGCACCGCAGTCGAGCGGTGGCCGTCGAGGGTCTCGACGACGCCACGGCCGATGGAGTCGTCACCGATGATGGCGAAGGGACCTACCGGAATGTCACCGCCGAACTCGTCGGCGATGGCGGTGAGGACACAGGGGATGGGAAGTCCGACCGCCGCGAAGCCACAGGCATGGTTGGAGTGCGTATGCACCACGCCCCCCACCTCGGGCATATGGCGGTACACGTACGCGTGCGCCGCGGTGTCACTCGAGGGCTTGTGCTCGCCGGCGAGGACGTTGCCATCGAGGTCGCACAGGATCATGGAGGCGGGCGTGAGCTGGTCGTAGTCGACGCCACTGGGCTTGATCAGGAAGCCCTTCCCGACGCGCTGTGAGATGTTGCCGCCGGTCCACACGACGAGTCCCGCATCCCAGAGTTGGGCGTGCAGTTGTGCGAGGTTCTCGCGCTGCTTCGTGTACTCAGGCATTGAGCATGACCTCCCGGCGAAGCGCCTTGAGGCGCTTCATGACGTTGTTCTCCCCGCGACCGAAGTAGTCATGCAGCGTGTTGTACTCCGCGTAGAGGCGGTCGTACTGCAGCGCGCGTGCCTCGTCGGGGACGTACACGGCGTGCTTCACGCGTCCCATGGCCTCGGCGGCCACGTGCACCGATGGGTAAGCGCCGGCAGCGACCGCGGCGTGGATGGCCGAACCCAGCGCTGGCCCCTGCAGGGAGTCGATGACACTGAGGGGCAGGCGCGTGACGTCGGAGTACATCTGCATGAGGAAGGCGTTCCTGATGAGACCGCCGGCGACGATGAACTCGGTGACGGGCACGCCGGAAGCCGCGAAGGTCTCGACGATCTTGCGGGTGCCGAAGGCCGTCGACTCGAGGAGGGCGCGGTACCCCTCCTCGGCCCTGGTGCTGAGCGTGGCGCCGATGAGCAGGCCGGAGAGCTCGTGGTCGACGAGCACCGAGCGGTTGCCCGAGTGCCAGTCGAGGGCGACCAGGCCGTGCTCGCCCACCTCCTGGGTGGAGGCGAGCTCGGTGAGGTGCTCGTGGATGCTCAAGCCGGCGGCTTTGGCTGCGTCGAAGTAGCGAGCGGGCACCTGGTGGTTCACGTACCAGGCGAAGATGTCACCCACGCCCGACTGCCCCGCCTCGTAGCCGTAGAGCCCGGAGACGATGCCGCCGTCGACGACGCCGCACATGCCGGGCACCTCGGCCAGTGAGGCGCCGTTCATCACGTGGCAGGTGGAGGTGCCCATGATGGCGACCATCTGGCCCGGCTGGGTGGCCTTGGCCGCGGGGGCGGTGACGTGCGCGTCGACGTTGCCCACCGCGACGGCGATGCCGGGGGTGAGGCCCGTCCAGGCAGCGGCCTTCGCGGTGAGCCGGCCGGCAGCGTCACCGAGCTGGCCGATGGTGTGGTCGAGTTTGTCGGTCGCGAAGTTGGCGAAGGCGGGGTTGAGGGCGCCGAGGAATTCGGGCGAGGGGTAGTGCCCGTCCTGCAGGTTGCCCTTGTAGCCGGCGGTGCAGGCGTTGCGCACGTAGCTGCCCGTCATCTGCCACACGATCCAGTCGGCGGCTTCGACGAACTTGTCCATGCGGGCGTACAACTCCGGGTCCTCCTCGAGCAGCTGCAGGCCCTTGGCGAGCTCCCACTCGGAGGAGATCTGGCCGCCGTAGCGCGCCAGCCAGGACTCGTTGCGCTGCCTCGCCGTCTCGTTGATGCGATCGGCGTGGGGCTGGGCCGCGTGGTGCTTCCACAGCTTCACATAGGCGTGGGGACGGTCCGCGTACTCGGGCAGTTCGCAGAGCGGGGTGCCATCCGCGATGACGGGGACCATGGTGCAGGCGGTGAAGTCGGTGCCGATGCCGACGACGGCTCCCGCGTCGATGCCGGCGTTGCGGATCGCCTCGGGTACCGCTTGCCGGAGCACCGCGAGGTAGTCGGCGGGATCCTGCAGGGCCCATTCCGGCGGCAGGGCGGCGCCCGTGGCGTCCAGGCGCTGATCCATGACAGCGTGCGGGTACTCGAGGACGGCGGAGCCCAGCTCCTCGCCGTCGGCGACGCGCACCACCACGGCACGGCCGGAGAGGGTGCCGTAATCGATGCCGATGACGTAGGTCGCGGAATCCGCGGATTCGGTGCTCACGCCCGAATGTTAGCGATAACAATGCGCTCGGACAAGGGGCCCGCGCGCCCGTCCCCAGCTGGTTGTGCACGTTCCGCCCGGAATGCGGGCGGAACGTGCACAACCGCGCCTGATCCTTGCGGTTGTGCAGTTCTCGCCCGGAAAGCGGGCGGTTTGTGAACAACCGGGGGGCGGTCAGAGCCGGGGGGCGGGGCCGGTCGATGCACGTAGCCGGAATGCGGGTGTGACGAACTCGCTCTGCAGCGCCTGCTCGCCCGCCAGCCGCCGGAGCAGGAGCGTCATGGCCCGCTGTCCGATCTCCGCGAACTCCTGGCGCATCGTGCTCAGCGGCGGATCGAAGTACTCCGCCTCGGGGATGTCGTCGAACCCGACGACGCTGAGCCGGGCCGGGATGGCCAGCCCACGCTCTCGGCACGCGCGGTACAGGCCGAGTGCGAGTGAGTCGTTGGCCGTGAACACCGCAGTGACGCGTTGGCCGTCGAAGTCATAGGCCATGCCGACGCGATAGCCGGTGGCGATGGCCCAGTCGCCTGCCTCGATGCGCGGCTTGAGCCTCGCGCGGCGCATGGCCCTTGTGTAACCAGCAGCGCGCTGTCTGCTCACGAACGAGGGTTCGGGTCCGGAGATGTGCAGGATGGCCTTGTGCCCGAGATCGATCAGGTGCTGCGTCGCGCGGGCGGCTGCATCCTCGTTCTCGACCTCCACCGAGAGGTCATCGGCCGTGTCCTCTGCATCGATGGCCACCACCGGGAAGCCCGGGAGCATCTCGCGCGCGACGATGGCGGGCCGGTTGTGCGTGGTGATGACGATGATGCCCTCGACGCCCAGCAGTCGCAGGTGCTGCACGCCATCGCGGATCTCGTCCTCCTCATCCGGGTTGATGGAGCGCGTGATCGTCATGTATCCCTGACGGCGCGCTTCCACCTCCATCGCGTTGACGCCACCCGCCGGGCCGTAGAGCGTGGTCTCCGCGGCGAGGATCCCGATCAGGCCGGACTTCGAGGTGACGAGTGCTCGCGCCGCCAGGCTGGGCACGAACTCCAGTTGCTCCATGGCCTCGAGCACGCGCTTCCGGGTCGAGTCACGGACGCTGGCATGGTGGTTGATGACGCGAGAGACGGTCTGGTGGGAGACGCCGGCCCGTCGGGCCACGTCGTAGATGTTGGCCTTGCTGTTGCCGGCCTGGCTCATCGCGCTGTCCACCCGACACGACAGGCGTGGGGAGGGCGCGGACAGCTTCGATCCGCTGACGTCAAGGCGGCCACCTCCGCACTGTTCATGACTGCGCCTTCTCGATCTTCTCGGTGGCCGCATAGGTGTACGCGCCGGCTGCGAAGAGCAGGGCGAGGGCGCTGTGCGCGAGGAAGAAGGGCGCACCCTGGTGCGTGAACCACGTTCCACCGAGCAGGGGGTTGACCCAGAGCAGTGCCACTGGCATCAGGGGCAGCCCCAGTAGGGCACGTGCGCGCCAGGCCAAGGTGACGAACCAGGCCGCGCCACAGAACGCGAACAGCGCCAGGTAGGACGGGTAGTGGCTTGCGGGTGTGCTCATCACCGGCAGCGCGAACATGAGGGCCAGGACGATGCCGAGCATGCTTCCCCGCGCGCGCTTCGGCCGCGGACCGAATGCCGACCACGCGGTGGGCGATGCCATCTCAGCGGCTCCCGAGGGGAGGGGGTTGATTCGGTGACGCTACTGCAATCCCCCAGGTCGCGCGCCACTGCTCGGCGGGTTCCAGCCAACGCAGACCAGCGCCAGTCTGCAGTGCGTTGGCCGGCGCGGTCTGCGCTTCGATGGCGATGGCCGCGTCCACACCGTCTGCGAACGCGAAGTCGCGCTTGGTGAAGACCTGCGTGTAGGGGAAGGACGCGTCCTGCCACACGTGCGTGGTGAAACCGTCCCCGTAGGTGATGGAGGTGTCGGCCAGGCCATCCGCACCGCGCACGAGGTCGGTGAAGCAGTCATCGGCGACGAAGCCCGCAAGTGGCGTGGTGCCGCCCGCGTTGACGCCGCGCAGCGATGAAGGCAGTAGTCGACCTGTGGGGATGAGCTGCTCGTCGTTCTCGAACAGGCTCGCGGCACGCAGGGTGAGGACGCAGGTGTCGTCGAAGGGGAAGAAGGGGTGGGCGCCCAGTCCGACGGGGAGCCTCACACTGTCGAGATTCGTAACCTCGTAGGTGCAGGAGAGTCCGAGCTCGGTCACGGCGTAGGAGACGTCGACACGCAACGTGAATGGGTAGATCGCGTCCCCGCCGAGCTGGCAGCTGAGGCGGAGCGCGTCGCCAAGATGCTCGACGAGGTCGAAGGTGCGGCCGTACACCAGACCGTGCAGGGCATTGCCCGAGGGCTCGTTGCGGGCCCCCCGGTAGGTGTGGCCGTCGTGCGTCCAGTGCCCACCTGCCAATCGGTTCGGCCACGGAGCGAGCGTCACGCCGGAGGAGAAGTTGACGCGCATGGCATCGGAGTCGGGGCGCACGACCTCGCGCCCGTCGTACACGAGCGACGCGAGTGCCGCGCCCACTCGGCGGACGTTGGCGATGACCGCACCGGAGGGCGTGGTGCGGGTGATGGTCTCGACTGCCATGGGGTTCGCGGGCATGACGCGGCCGCTCAGATGCGCTCGGCCAGGCGGTGGTACGCCGCCGACCACTGGAGTTCACGCCGGAACTGGCGCAGGTTGGTGTCCGCGTCGATGATGACGTGCTCCGTGCGTGCGATGCGCGCGAAATCCTCAAGCGTGTCAAGGCTCACGGCGTTCGTGAGCACGGTGTGGTGGCTGCCGCCGGCGAGCATCCAGGCCTCCGCCGCTGGGGCCAGCGCGGGCTGCGGCTCCCAGACGGCGCGTGCCACGGGGAGTTTGGGCAGCGCCTCGTCCGGCTCCACGATGGTGATCTCGTTGGAGATGATGCGGTGGCGGTCGCCGAGGTCCGCCAGGCACACGACACGACCGGATGCGGGGGCAGCGGTGAACACCATGCGGACCGGGTCCTCCCTGCCGCCGATGCCCAGGGGGTGGATCTCGATGCGGGGCCGGACGCTCGTGATGCTGGGGCACACCTCGAGCATGTGGGCGCCGAGGATGCGCTGGCGCCCCGGTCCGAAGTGGTAGGTGTAGTCCTCCATGAACGAGGTGCCGCCGCCAGCCGGGGTCATCGCCTTCATGATGCGGAGGAGGGCGGAGGTCTTCCAGTCGCCCTCGCCGCCGAAGCCGTACCCCTCGGCCATGAGTCGCTGCACGGCGAGCCCCGGGAGCTGGCGCAAGGTGCCCAGGTCCTCGAAGTTGCTGGTGAACGCCGTGAAGCCGCCCGCCTGGAGGATGCGACGCAGTGCGATCTCGATCTTCGCGCCGTACACCAGCGACTCGTGGCGGGCACCGCCGACGCTCAGTTCGGGCACGACCTCGTACAGGTCCTCGTACACGCGCGTCAATGCCTCGGCCTCGGAATCCCCGACAGCGGCGACGCCATCCGCCAGCGCGTTGATGCCGAGGGCCTCGACGGACATGCCGAACTGCATCTGCGCCGACACCTTGTCGCCGTCGGTGACCGCGACGTAGCGCATGTTGTCACCGAAGCGCGCCAGCCTGAGGTGCTGTGCCGTGTCCCAGCCGATGGTGGCGAGGCACCAGTCGTCCACGCGACGGTGCACGTCCGCGTCCGTCGGGTGGCCCACCACGATCTTCCGCGGAACGCCGATGCGCGTGACCATGTGCGCGTACTCGCGGTCGCCGTGGGCGGCCTGGTTGAGGTTCATGAAGTCCATGTCGATGGTGGACCAGGGCAGCGACTGGCCGGCCTGCGTGTGCAGGTGCAGCAGCGGCTTGCCCAGGGCCTCGAGCCCGGCGATCCACATCTTGGCCGGGGAGAAGGTGTGCATCCAGGTGATGACGCCGATGCAGTCGTCGTCCGAGGTGGCGTCCTTGAGGGCCCGGCGGATGGCGTCGGAGTTCCTGAGCATCGCCTTCCAGACGATCTCCACCGGTGCGCTGATGCCGGTCCGGAGCTGCGCGACAACCCGCTGCGACTGCTCCGCCACCTGGGCCAGGGTCTCCTCGCCGTAGAGATCCTGGCTCCCGGTGAAGAACCAGATCTGCTTGGGCTCTGCGGTGATGGCCACGGTGACTCCCTTGGTGCGGCGACGAATGACGCGTGAGGCGATGGGTTGTGAGCGATAACATTAGTGGCCGCGCCGCTCCGGGGGAAGGCCGGGCAGCCGCGAGAACTGCTGCGAATCGGCTTGTGTCGCCGGGTGGCGCCATACGCCCAGCTCAACCCAGGCGCGTGGCTCCACTGGGCGAGGCAAGCGTGCTTCGGTCCTGGGCGAGGGCTCAGCGGTGCGAGGACATGATCTCCTCGGCAGGGCGCCCCTGCCGCAGCAATTGGGCCATCGCGCGCATGGGTCCGTCGATGTGGGTGAAGAACGCGTAGTAGCCCTCGCACAGGTAGTTGTGCGCCTCCTCGCCGAGGTCGTTGACGGCGAAGCGGTTCTTCGGGCATTCGCCGCGGCAGGCGGACAGCACCTTGCACTCCCTGCACTTGCGGGTGAGGCCGTCACGTTTGTCCAGGCCGAACCTGCGCTGCTGGGGCAGGGCGATGAGTTCGAGCATGTGGTGCTCGGCGATGTTGCCCAGCCGATGCTGCGGGTCCACGAAGTGGTCGCAGGAGTAGAGGTCGCCGTTGTGCATCAGGGCCAGGCCGGCCCCGCACGTCTCGGCGAACACGCAGAGCGTGGAGGGCATCCCCAACCAGATGCCCAGCGCGACATCGAAGGACTGCACGAACACGCTGCCGACGTCGTGCATCACCCACTCGTCGAAGATGGTGTTCATGAACGAGCCCCAGGCGTCCGGGCGCACCGAGCGAGCGGTGACGCCGTCACCCTCTCGCTCGACGATGGGGATGAACTGCAGGAAGTCGGCGTGGAGCTCGTCGCGGAAGTAGCGGTAGACATCGAGCGGCTGCTCGGAGTTGGCGCTGTTCACCGTGCATAGCAGGTTGACGTCCACGCCGTGTTCGCGCAGCCGTTCGTATCCCGCGATGACCCGCGCATGGGTGGGCTTACCGCCCTTGTCGACGCGGTAGCGATCGTGCAGGGGTGCGGGACCGTCGATGGAGAGGCCGACGAGCACGTTGTGCTGCTTGAGGAATTCGCACCAAGCATCGTCGAGGAGCGTGCCGTTCGTCTGCATCGCATGATCGATCTGCATGCGCGGCGGCCGGTACTTCGCAACCACGTCCATCATGCGCTCGTAGAAGGGTAGGCCCATCATGGTGGGCTCACCGCCCTGCCACACCAGGGTGACGCGGTCGCCGCGCTGCGACTCGAACAGTTGGGACACGTAGGTCTCCATGAGCTCATCTGACATGCGCCACTCGGAACCCGGGTACAGGGATTCCTTGGAGAGGAAGAAGCAGTACTCGCAATCGAGGTTGCAGATGGCACCAGTGGGCTTGGCCATGACCTCGAAGGCCGGTGGGGCGCCTGCCGGACGCGGTGAAGGCATCGCCGGCCTCGCGGTCGGGAAACTGCCGATTGCGAGGTGCCGTGCCGTGCTCATTCGTCGATGGTAGCGATGGGTCCCATCGGAGCCGGCACCGCCCGGCCACGCCGAGGGCAGAACCGAGTGATCACTCAGTGCCTCGGTAGCATCGTGACCAGGGCGCGGCATCGACCGCAGCGTGGAGCCGGGGGTGGGCGTGGCGAAGCAGGTGGCGACGGAGCCGCGACGGCAGCAGCGCGCCGAGGACACACGCGCGGCCATCCTGCGGGCCTGCCTCGAGGTCGTGTCGGAGTCGGGGTTCCGCGGCATGCGCGTGGCGGAGATCGCCAGGCGCGTCGGCATCACGGAGGCGGGGGTGCTGCACCACTACCCGAGCAAGCAGGCCCTGCTGCAGGCCCTGCTCGAGTACCGCGACCTCGAGGCCACGCTCCTGATGAAGCAGGTCAACCAACTCCGGGGCACGGCGGCACTGCTGGACATGCACCGGCTCGCCGAACTCATCACCCGGGACCCCGTACGCGCCCAGTTGTACCTCGTGCTTGCGGCCGAGAACCTGGGACCGGAGGAGTTCAGCGGTGACTACTTCCGCCGTCGCAATGTGGCGACTCGACGTGCCATCGCCCAGCGCATCCGCGAGGCCCAGCAGGACGGTGAGGCTCGCGCGGACGTCGATGCGCAAGCGCTCGCCCGCGAGGCCGTGGCCTTCATGGACGGCATCGGCCTGCAGTGGCTCACCTCGCGCCGGAACTTCGACCTGGATGCTGCGTGGCGCCTGTACCTGCAGGGGCTCGTCGGGCGCCTGCGCTGACCGCCCCCGCCCCGCAGCCTCCGCAGCGGTGCCCGTCGTCGTCTGGCTGCACGGCGGCGGGTACTCCATGGGCGACCGTCGCTTCGCGCCGGATCCGATCCGCTTCGCACGGCTCTTCGACACCATCGTCGAACACGGCTTCGCGCTCGCGTCCCTCGACTACCGGCTCGGTCGGGAGGCCACGTTCCCGGCCGCCGTCCATGACGTGAAGGCGGCCCTGCGTTGGCTTGCCCGCTTTGCCACCGATCTGGGCATCGACGCCACCCGCGTCGGCCTGTGGGGCGAGTCAGCCGGCGGGCACCTCGCATCCTTCGTCACCGCCACCGTCGGCGAGTCCGAGTTCGACGGCACGCTGGGCATCCGTGGCGGTGGTGCCGGCATCAAGGCGTTGGTGAGTTGGTACGGCGCCATGGACCTCACCTCGATCGTGCGCCCTTCCATGACGGCGGAGATGGAGGCGGCCTTCGCTGGCAATGTGCCCGACTTCATCAAGTACCCGCCCGAGTACTTCAACCTCGGCGCGGAGCGCTTCCAGGACGAGCACTGGCAGACACTTGCGAGCCCGCTGGCACATGTGACCGCCGCCATGCCACCGACCCTGCTGCTGCACGGCGATGTCGACGGCATGGTGCCGATCCAGCAGTCCGAGGTCATGCTGGCACGCCTGCAGGAACTCGGTTGCGACGTCGAGTTGATCCGCGTGGCCGGAGCGAACCACGTGTGGCAGGGCGTCGAGCAGCGGATCGTCGATGACATCATCGATCGCTCCGTCGAGTTCTTCGCAGAGCACCTGTAGGCGAGCAACGCTGGGGTCAGGTGCTGCCGCGCCGGACGAGCCGGATGAGTGCGTCGAGGTCCGCAGGCGCAGTCGGGGCCTCGCCGGCGATGCGTCCCACCATGATGCGCACGATCTCCTGGACGTTGCGATCCATGTCGATGCTCACGGACGAAAGGGGAGGCTCGACGATGTCGGTTAGTGGGATGTTGTCGATGCCGATCACCGCCAGGTCGTCCGGCACCCTGAGTTTGGCGCGGCGCGCGGCCTCGACGACCGCCATTGCCCACAGGTCGTTGTAGCAGCCGACGGCGCTGACGCCTTTCGCGCGCCACGTGGCGACCGCCTTGTCCGCGGCCACGCCCGAAAGCGGGAATGCCTGCACGACAGGTGAGGGAAGGCCGTTGGCCTTCAGCCAGTCCCTGGCCACCGAGAGTCGGAAGGCTGCCAGTCCGGTAAGCCGATTGTCCTTGGCGTGGGCCCACCCAATACGAGTGTGACCGAGGGCCACCAGGTGCCCAAGCTGGCGACCTATGAGCTGTCTCTGCAGGCTGTCACTCCACTGCTCGCCTCCTTCAAGATGGGCGAGCGCACCGATCATGAAGACGATTCCGCGGTCTTGCAGCAGTCTTCGTTCATCCCCGGAGAGTTCAGCCAAGGAGTACGCGGCGACCGGTGCCGTTGCGTGCACCGTTGCCGCGAGGTCCATCTTGCGGTCGCCAGTCGTGAACATCGCTGCGACGTAACCGTGGGCATCCAGTTCACGGCCGAAGGCGATGATCATCTCGCCCATGGTGAAGTTGATGGGCAGGTTCGGGATGATGACGAGGACGACCCGGCTCTTACCGGTGCGCAGCGTCTGCGCTGCAACGTTCGGCACGTAACCCAGTTGGTGTGCGATCTCGCGCACGCGCAACTTCGTGGCCTCGGGGATGCGCCCATTCGGCTTGTCGTTCAGCACGTAACTGACCGTCGCCACCGATACGCCGGCCTGCTCGGCGATACCGGCCAAGGTAGCGCGATTGCGCATCGAACGCGCCACGGTCACCCCATTCATAACAAATGC
>JAJXSV010000039.1 GCA_021784375.1 Actinomycetes bacterium
CTGGCGGAGTTGGCGCGCGACCTGGGGGCGGGCGATGCGACCTGCACGGCCATGGTCGAAGCGGCCACCGGGCTGGAGGTGCTGCAGATCGCCTCGGCAGCGGACGTGCCGCTGGCTGATGCCGTGGCTGCTGCGGCAAGGGACGAAGCCCTGCGCATCCTCCGAGAGGCGCGGATCTCCGTGGATGTCATCTGCATCGACCGCGCAGGCGGCGTCGTGGGGCGCTGCGAGCCGCGAGCGGCCGTCGACGATCACACGCCGTGATCGTCGAGCCAGGCTGACACGGCGTCCAAGGCGACGTCGCGCGCATGGGCCGAGCGCGCGGGCGTGCGATCGCCGACCACGCCGATCGACAGTCCCGCTGCATGCCCCACAGCCGGTGTCCAGGCGCTGCCGCCCGGTGCCCAGTCCGCGCGCACGCAGAAGATGTGCTGGGCCTCGGCCGTGGCCGCGACCATGGCGTTGACCGCGGGGTCGTCCGTCGTCGCCATGACGAACCACATGCCGTCGAGATCGCCTGCCTGCACTGCCCGTTCGATCCAGTGCAGCGACCCGGACCCGGCAAGGGCGCGCAGCGCGGGTGTCGCCTCCGGGCTGATGAGGCGCACGTGCGCACCGGCGCGCAGGAGGCCGGGCACGCGACGATCCGCGACCCTCCCGGCGCCGACCAGGAGGACGTCCCGCCCGCGCAGGTCGAGTCCGCTCAGGTACACGGGGGCGCCCGCTGCGCCGGGCAGGCGCCGCACCGCCTCGCGGTAGCGCTCGGCGACCACCTCGGCGAGCGCATCGCAGGCGCCGATGACCTCGGCGACGGACACGGACGCCTCAGGATGGGATTCGGACCAGGCGTGCGCCTGTTCGCGCGTCCAGGTGCGCAGGCGACCCGGGAAGAGGAAGTTCGGTACCACGATGATCGACCTCGCGCCGCCTGCGAACGCGCGGTCCAGGGCCTCGGGCAGGCCGGGCCGGGTCACCTGGATGAAGGCGGGCACGACCTCGGCGAATTCCCCCTCCTCCTGCAACAGGCGGGCCAACCGCACATGGTCGGCATTGGCCTCCGGAAGTGAGGTCCCCCTACCGACGAGGACCATGGTGTCCGCCGGTGTCGGGCCGCTCCATGCCTCCCGGGCGCGTTGCAGGCTCACCGCGCGCAGGCGCGGATCCGGCCCCAACGGTGCCGTATAGGAGACGCTCGCAAGGGGGGACTTCGTGCGGGCGTCTGCGATGGCATCGGGGATGTCGCGCCGGACGTGTCCTCCGGAGCCCAGCATGAGCGGCACCACCACCAGGTTCCCGGTGGCGCTCTGCGAGAGTGCGGCGGCCACCGCCTCCTGCACCGATGGCTCGTGCAGTTCCACGAAGCCGGCGGTGACTGCGACACCCGGGAGTCGTCGACGAACCAGTTCGGCCAGCTCCAGGCAGACCGCGACGCCCTCGGGGTCGGCGCTGCCGTGCGCTGCGATCACCAACGGCGTGGAAGCCTCGTTCACGTCTGGATCCACTTGTAGTCGCGCGGCGTGACCATGCGTGTCTCCGCGATCCCGGTCGTGACATAGCGCGTGGTGGAGGAGCCGATGACCACCAGCGAGTTCATGTCGACCCATTCGGGGTCGAAGGCATCGAGCGTGCTCATGTGCACCTGCTGATCCGGTCGGCAGGCCTCGCGCACCACGGCGACGGGGGTGGACGGAGGTCGGTGTGCGGACATGATCTCGAGCGCGCGGGGCAGGTGCCTGCCCCGGGTGCGACTGCGCGGGTTGTACAGGACCGTCACCAGGTCGGACTCGGCGGCCGCAACCAGCCGACGCTCGATGTTCTCCCACGTCGTGTGCAGGTCCGACAGGGAGATGGTGGCATGGTCGTGTCCCAGCGGGGCACCGAGGATGGCGGAGACCGCCAGGCTGGCCGTGACCCCGGGGACGATCTCGACATCGATGCCGTCGGTGCCCTGTTCCAGCACGGGGCTCGCCATGGCATAGATGGCCGGGTCGCCGGAGCAGACCAGGGCCACTGCCTGGCCTTCGCGGGCGTGTGCGATGGCGATGCCGGTGCGCTCCTGTTCGGTGCCCATGCCCGATGCCAGCACCCGGGTCCCGGGGCGCAGGAGGTCACGGATCTGCTCCACGTAGGGGCTGTACCCGACGACCACACTGGCCGAGGTGATCGCGGTCCGGGCCCGGGGTGTGAGCAGGTCACGGCTGCCGGGACCCAGGCCCACCACGGCCAGATGGCCCCGCGCCGGGATCCGACCGATCGCACAGGTGGCTTCGGCGGTGCGGCGCTTCGCGGTGAGCAGCGTGGCCCGGTGGGCGAGCACCGAGGCCTCGGAGACACTCGATGTCCCGACGTGCCTTGCCACCGTGTCATTCGGTGTTGGTGCCGGCTGCTCGGCGAGGACAGACGACGGGTAGGTGACGAGGGGGACTCCGAGGTCCTGTGCCAACTGCAGCAGGCCCGGCTCGTCAGCCTTGACGTCCACGGTGGTGATGGCAGCCAGCGAGGCCAGCGCCAGTCCGGCCCCTTCGAGCGTCTCGAGGAGCAGCGCGCGCAGCGCCTCCACGCCCGTGCCCCGATGGCAGCCCATCCCGGCCACCAGGCTCGGCGGGTGGACGACGACGGTCGGCAGCGGCTCGGCATCCGGGCGGACCCGCTCATCGGTGACGAGCAGCACCGCAGCGGGGCTGGGTGCCTGGGCCCGCACGTTGTCCGGGAGCGGCGGCAACGGCCACGGCTGTGTGCGGCGCAGCAACACGTCTGCGCCGTCGAGCATGGCCCGGGTCACCGCGGCCACGGCGCCCTCGCTCGGCCAGCCCAGGTTGTCCAGCGCCGGCATCCCCAGGGCATCGGTGGCCGTGGTGAGGACCGCGGTCGCACCCAACCCTTCCGCGATGACGTCGGCCAACTGATTGGCCCCACCGTCGTGGCCGCCCACCAGTGGGATGGCGAAGCGCCCGGCTTCGTCGACGACCACGACACCGGGATCGGTGTGCTTGGAGTCGAGCAGTGGCGCGATGATGCGAGTGGTCGCGCCGAGCGCCAGGTGGCTGATGATGAGGTCGCAGCGTTGCCAGGCTTCGGGCAGGCCGGACACGGCCGGGCCGTCGAAGCGCAGGGTGGGTCGTCCGAGGATCCGGTCCACATCGTCGGCGCGAGCGCGGGAGGCGGCGCTGTTCGTGATCTGCCCCACCACCGCCTGCACGTGCGCTGCCGTGGTCTGCTGCGGGTGGGACGCGTGCGCGCCCCTGCTGGTGTCATCCATTCATGCGCCTGCGCTTCGCGTCCTCGGGTCATGGTTGTCGGACAGGCGCCTGGCGCCCTGTGCCGCTTGCGGATCGGCATCCCGGAACTCGTGGCGGAAGCTCGGGTCGTAGAGGCGGCTTCGCGTCTGCCCGCTCTGGGCTGCGAGTGCCGGTCCGACGAGGACCACGGTGTGCTTCCACAGCTTGTGCTCGCGCATCAGGCTCGAAAGGGAGGAGAGCTCGCAGCGCAGCATGAGTTCGTCGGGCCAGCTGACCTGGTAGCCGACGATGCACGGCGTGCTGGCCGGATAGCCGCCAGCCAGCAGTTCCTCCTGCAGCACCCGATTGCGTGCCGCGGAGAGGTACAGCGCCATGGTGGTGCCGTGTGCCGCGAATGCCCGGACGGTCTCCCGGGGCGGCATGGGGGTGCGGCCACCTTCGAGCCGGGTGAGGATGAGGGACTGCGCCACCTCCGGCACCGTCACCTCCGCTCCCATGCGGGCGACCGCCGCGGAGAATGCGGACACGCCGGGAACCGTCTCGTGCGCGAGACCGAGGCGATCGCACAGCGCACGCTGCTCGGCCACCGCGCCGTAGATGGCCGGGTCGCCGGTGTGGACGCGGGCGACGAGCAGTCCGAGGTCCAAGGCGCGCTGGAAGACCGGCTCCAGGGCCTCGAGCGGGATGGTGGCGGAGTCGATGATCTCCGCGTCGCCGCGCGCCCCCTCGAGGATGCCGGGATGCACCAGGCTGGAAGCCCAGATGATGATGTCCGCCGTCGCGACCACCTGCGCCCCGCGCACCGTGATGAGGTCCGGCGCACCGGGTCCGGCGCCGACGAAGACCACCCGCCCCGCGGGCTGTGCAGCTGTCCCCTCGGTCACAGTCGTCCTCCCGTGGTCGGGCGGACCGGCGCCACGAGGACCGTGCTGAAGTACGGCGCAGTCTCCGATTCCGGGACCTCGGCGAGCGGGCGGATGCTCTGATCGGGGAGACCGATCTCGGTGCCGACGAGCCCGACGTCGTCCGGACGCTTCGCTCGGACCACCTCCACCACGGCCGACATCTGGCGCCCCGCCTTGTAGAGCACGACGGTGTCCGCGACCTCGAGGACGCGCTCGACCGTTCCCATACCGGCGGTCACCGGCACCAGTGCCAGCACCTCCGTCCCCTCGGTCAGGGCTGTGCGACTGGCGGCGGCCAGTGCCTGCATGGCGGTGATGCCCGGCACCACCTCGGTGAGCAGCTGCGGCAGGGCCTTCTCGACCTCCGCCGCCAGGTAGCTGAAGGTGGAGTAGACGCTGGGGTCGCCGACGGTTGCCAGGCACACGAGCTGGGCGCCCTCGTCGAATGCCTCGAGCACGGCCGCCGCCGATACCTGCCAAGCCTCCGCCCGGCGCGGGCTCACCCCTTGCCGATCCGCCATGCTGAAGGGGACGCGGCGAATGCGTTCCCGGAGTTCGGGGCACACTTCCAGCACGATGGACTCGGCCCGGCCCGGCCCGGTCCCCGAGCGCTCGGTGCTCGGGACGAGGATGACGTCCGCGCTGCGCAGCACGTCCACGGCCTTCAGGGTGATGAGGTTCGCCTCACCCGGGCCCACGCCGACTCCGACCAACCGGCGCGCCGGCAAACCGTTCGCACTGCCTGCGAGATCTTCCACTGCGGACTCCCACCTGAGGCTCCGGTCACCGGCCAACATCGCTGAACCCTAGCCCGGCAAGTGCTTCGCACCGACTGGGTATTTCGGCCCGTGGCGGCCGGGGCGAAGCCGTGTCGCGTTGCCTGCCGCGCGTTGCCCCGGCCCCTCGGTCAGGGCGCCGTGGACGACGCGACATCCACCGCATCGAGGTAGAGCGAAGACCCCCTGCGCTGGAACTCCTGGGCCTTGGCACGCATGCCATCCTCGATGGCGCTCGCCAGCGCGGCATCCCCGGCGACCAGCAGGTCGAGCGCCGGGTCCAGGGCGCCATTGGCGCTGTGGGCATCCCGGATGTCGTGCGTGATGCGCATCGAGCAGAACTTGGGGCCGCACATGGAACAGAAGTGCGCCGTCTTCGCCTGCACCGCCGGCATGGTCTCGTCGTGGAAGGCGATCGCGGTGTCGGGATCCAGTGCCAGGGCGAACTGGTCCTGCCAGCGGAACTCGAATCGGGCCTTGGACAGGGCGTCATCGCGCAGCCGTGCACCGGGGTGGCCCTTCGCCAGGTCCGCTGCGTGCGCCGCGATCTTGTAGGTGATGACACCGGTCTTCACGTCATCGCGATTGGGTAGGCCCAGGTGCTCCTTCGGCGTGACGTAGCAGAGCATGGCCGTGCCGTGCGTGGCAATGAGTGCCGCACCGATGGCCGAGGTGATGTGGTCATACCCGGGTGCGATGTCGGTGACCAGCGGGCCCAACGTGTAGAAGGGGGCGCCGTGGCACCACTCCTGCTGCAGGCGGACGTTCTCCTCGACGAGGTGGAGCGGCACGTGGCCGGGACCCTCCACCATCACCTGCACGTCCTGCGCCCACGCCCGTTCCGTCAGTTCAGCGAGCGTGCGCAGCTCCGCGAGTTGCGCAGCGTCATTGGCGTCCGCCGTGGAACCCGGTCGCAGACCGTCGCCCAGCGAGAAGGCCACGTCGTAGCGGGCGAAGATCGCGCACAGTTCATCGAAGTGCGTGTAGAGGAAGGACTCCTCGTGGTGTGCGAGGCACCAACCGGCCATGATCGAGCCTCCGCGGGACACGATCCCGGTGACGCGATCGGCCGTGAGCGGCACGTAGGCCAGGCGGACTCCTGCGTGGATCGTCATGTAGTCGACGCCCTGCTCCGCCTGTTCGATCACGGTGTCGCGGAAGATCTCCCAGGTGAGTTCCTCGAAGGCGCCGTTGACCTTCTCCAGCGCCTGGTAGATGGGCACGGTGCCGATCGGCACCGGCGAGTTGCGCAGGATCCACTCCCGGGTGGTGTGGATGTCGTTGCCCGTCGAGAGGTCCATGATGGTGTCGGCTCCCCAACGCGTGGCCCAGGCCGCCTTGTCCACCTCCTCGGCGATCGAACTGGTGACCGCGGAGTTGCCGATGTTGGCGTTGATCTTCGTGAGGAAGCGCCGGCCGATGATCATGGGCTCGGACTCGGGGTGGTTGATGTTGGCGGGGATGATGGCGCGTCCGGCTGCCAACTCGGCGCGGACGAGGTCGACATCCACACCTTCACGGATCGCGACGTATCGCATCTCCGGTGTCACGCTGCCCTGGCGTGCGTAGTGCATCTGCGTGACCGTGCGCCCGGGTATGCCGCGCAACGGCTGTCGCACCGATCCGCGCCAGAGTTCCTGGGTGGCGCTGCGCCGTCCGTCATCGGTGGCACTCCGAGGCCGTCCGGCATAGGACTCCACATCGCCCCGGGCCGTGACCCACTCGTGCCGGAAGGGCGCCAGGCCGCGCGTCGGATCCGAGCCCGGTCCACACGTCCGATACACGTGCACATCGGGGTTCTCACTGCCGTCACGCGACCGAGCCAGCGAGATGGCGGTGACGGGGACGCGCAACTCGCCGTCCGTGAGGTGGTGGAGACGGTGTTGGGCATGGATTTCCGGCATCTTGCACGCTCTTCCTTCGCCGGCATTACCCGGTCAGGTTCGACGGTCCAAGCGGCGTCAGCTTGATCTCAGCCCCTGCCCGGGGCTCCCGTGGTTGTGCGGCCGACTCTAGCGACCGGCCCGGGCGCCACCCAGGCCGGGCCCGGCAACAGACCCGAACCGGCTACCGGCTCAGGGCCGCGGCATCGGGCACGACGACCGTGACGACCATGCCGTTCCGGATCTCATCCCATTCGAGATCCCTGTGCGATCGTCGCTGCAACCAGGCGCGTGCCACACGGATGGTGTCACCATGGCTCACCACGACGAGGTGCTCCGGCGCCGCTGGCAGTTCACGCGCGAGGAAGCGGCCGACGCGCGCGTAGACATCGGCCGTGCTCTCGCCGCCGCCCCAGCGCACGTCGCCCACATGCATGCCCATGGGTGGTTGCTCCGCTCGCAGCGTGCTCGTCAGCGTCCCCTCCAGCGAACCCAGCGCCTGTTCCCGCAGGGCAACGTCCTGGCGCACGGCCAGCCCGAGTGCACTGCCGATGACGTCCGCGGTCTGCACCGCACGCGTCAGGTCACTGCTCCAGATGGCCGCCGGCTCCTGCACCAAGCCGACGATCGCAGCGGCTGCCTGCTGTGCCTGCTCGCGACCGAGTGTCGTGAGGCCCGGGTGCGCGGTCTGGCCCTGCAGTCGGCCGATGAGATTCCACTCCGACTGACCATGGCGAACGAGGTGCACGTGCACGGGCGGCATGACGCGAACGCTAGCCGCTCCCGATCGTGCCTGCCCCTACACTCACCGTCGTGGCTGCACTGCTGGTGACGGGAACGAGTTCGGACGCCGGAAAGTCGTTGCTTGTCACGGGACTTTGCCGCGCGTGGTCGCGGACGGGATTGCGGGTCGCGCCCTTCAAGAGCCAGAACATGTCGAACAACTCCATGGTGTGCGAGGACGGCTCGGAGATCGGCCGTGCCCAGTACCTGCAGGCGCAGGCGGCGGGCGTCACCGCGTCTTCGCTCCACAATCCCGTGCTCCTGAAGCCGGGCTCGGATCGCCGGGCCTTCGTCGTCGTCCGCGGCCAGCCGGCGGGGGAGTTGCAGGCCGGCCAGTACGCCACCGAGCGCCATCACCTCGCGCAGGCCGCGTTCGCGGCCTACGAGGAGTTGCAGGCCGGCCATGACCTGGTGGTCGCCGAGGGCGCGGGCTCACCGGCGGAGATCAACCTGCGCGGCGGCGACTACGTGAACATGGGGTTGGCGCGCCGCTTCACGATTCCCACGATCATCGTCGCGGACATCGATCGCGGTGGTGCACTGGCGTCGCTGTACGGCACCTGGGCACTGCTCGACGACGACGATCGACGCCTCCTGCACGGCTATGTCGTGAACAAGTTCCGAGGCGACCACGCCGTGCTCGCACCCGGGCTCCGCGAGATCAGCGCACGCACCGGCCTGCGCGACTTCGGCACGCTGCCGTGGCTCGACGCGGTCTGGTTGGATGCGGAGGACTCGCTCTCGTCCGCGCACTGGCCGCAGCCGGAGGGGCCGGCGCAACTGGAGGTGGCGGTGATCCGCCTGCCCCGGGCCTCGAACGCCACGGACGTCGATGCGCTGGCGGCCGAGCCCGGGGTGCATGTGCAGGTGACGACCGACCCCGAGCGCTGTCGGCAGGCGCACCTGCTCGTGATCCCCGGCTCGCGCGCCACCGTGTCGGACCTCGACTGGATGCGCAGTGCGGGCCTCACGGACGTGATCGCCGAGCGTGTATCACGGCAGCAACCGGTGCTCGGGATCTGCGGCGGCTACGAGATGCTTGGTGAGACCATCGAGGACGAGGTCGAGTCGAGCGTCGGCCGGGTCGCCGGACTCGGGCACCTGCAGGCGCGGACGCGCTTCGCGGCGGAGAAGGTGCTCGGGCGCCCCGCCGGCGAGTGGAACGGTCATGCCGTGCACGGGTACGAGATCCATCACGGGGTCGTGAGCGCCGCCCCCACCTTCCCGGGCGGCACCCGCGAGGGATCCACGTACGGCACCATCTGGCACGGCACCCTCGAATGCGACGGCTTCCGCAGGGCCTGGTTGTCGGAGGTGGCGGCCGCCGCGGAGTCGACCTGGACCCCACGGCCCGGTGCGGCAGGTTTCGCAGCACGCAGGGAGCGCATGATCGATGCGCTCGCGGATGCCGTCAGCAGCCACCTCGATCTGGAGGCCCTGCTCGAACGGGCCTTGGCCGGCAAGGGCGCATGAGCGCGTCAGGGCTCGCCCGGAAGGTGCGGATCATCGGCATCGGCGCCGGCTCGCCCGCATTCCTCACCCAGCAGGCGATCGCCTCCATGAATGAGGTCGACGTGTTCCTGGTCGCGGACAAGGGCGACACGACGTCGGAGCTGGTGGCGCTGCGCCGCGCGATCTGTGAGGCGCACATCGCACCCGGTCACGAGTACCGCTTCGTCACGGTGGCGGATCCTGAACGCGGGAGCGACCAAGGGCGCACCGGCGGCGCGTACACGGCCGCCGTGGCGGACTGGCACAGGCGGCGCGCCGACCTCTATGCCCAGGCCATGGCGGCACTCCCTGCCGGAGCCGTCGTCGGCTTCCTGGTCTGGGGCGATCCCGCCTTCTACGACAGCACCATCCGCATCGTCGACGACATCGGCCGTCGCATGGCGATCGACGTGCGCGTGGTTCCCGGCATATCGGCGTTCCAGGCGTTGGCGGCAGCGCACGGTGTGGTGCTGCACGCGGTCGGCGAACCGATCCATGTCACGACCGGCCGTCGGCTCATCGCGGAGTGGGCGCCTGGCCACGGCACCTTCGTGGTCATGCTCGACGGAGCGCTGGCCTGCCGCGACCTGGTCGAGCGGGCGCCGGATCTGCGCATCCACTGGGGTGCGTATCTGGGCCTGCCGCAGGAGGCGCTGCTCAGCGGCCGCTTGGGTGACGTCATCGACGAGATCGCCGCGCTGCGCGCGCGTCTGCGCGCGGAGCACGGCTGGATCATGGACGTCTACGCGTTGTCCGAAGCCTGACCGGTGTTGACCTGATTGGTGCGTGCGACAGTCCGCCGCATGCGCATGCCCTGCAGCACGAGCGACGAGGCCAGGCAGGCGCCGACGCCCTCACCAGCACGCAGGCGCAGCGAGAGCAGGGGCTCGAGCCCGAGCTCCTGAAGCACGACCGCATGCCCGCGTTCCCGGGACTGTTGGCCGGCGAGCAGGTGTGCCTGCACGGCCGGTTCCATGTGTGTGGCGAGCAGGCCCGGCAGCGACCCCGCGAGCCCATCGAGCACCACGGGCGTGCCCGTCTGCGCGGCACCGAGGACCACTCCGGTGAGGAAGGCGAACTCCGGACCGCCGAGCATGCGGAGTGCCAGCAGCGCGTGTGCAGCCGGCGTGGGTGATGCATCCAGCGCGGGCCCGCTCCGCTGCAGGGCAGCGGTCACCAACTCGACCTTGCGGGCGACGATGGCGCTGTCCGCACCCGACCCCAGGCCCACGGCGTCCACGGCCTCCAGGCCGGTCAGGGCGCAGGTGAGCGCGGCCGCCACCGTGGTGTTGCCGACGCCGATCTCGCCGAGCGCCACCAGACCACGAG
Source organism: Actinomycetes bacterium (assembly GCA_021784375.1). The sequence continues at coordinate 10,407 of JAJXSV010000039.1, forward strand.
CGGCGATGCGGACGCCGACGGCCCGGCCCTCGTCCAGCAGCCGCTGGGTGTCGGCAGGCGTGAGTGCGTCTGTCGTGACGAGATCCCCGCGTCCGTCATGCGGACGAGCCTGCAGCGTGCCGGGCAGTGGTGTGCCCTCGACACCGGCATCGACCACCACGAGGTCGAGCCCGGCTGAGGTGGCTGCGGATGCACCCATGGAGAGCCCTGCCACTGCAGCCTCGGCCACCTCGCGGGTCACCTGCGTCCGATAGGCGCTCACACCCAGTGCCGCCACCGGATGGTCCGCCGCCACCAGCACGAGGGTCCCGCCCTCCAGGCCCGGCCCGCGGAGTGCGGTCACCCGGGTGAGCGCGCGGTCGAGCACACCGAGCGACTCGGGCGGGCTCAGCAGTGCATCGGCACCGTCGCTTGCGGCCACCAGGCGCTGCTGGCTGGGTCCGCGCAGGTGACCCGTCGGCTGCGCAGGGGCGTCCTCGCCGTCTGCCGGCCAACGTTCATGCAGCACCACGGATTGCAGGGGCAGGCGTGAGGACCACGCGGCGCGCTCCAAGCCCGGTGTCGGTGGGCGCTCGTCGGGCCAGCCCAGGCAGAGCCAGCCGAGGGTCTCCACGCCGTCCGGGAGGCCGCAGAGGGCCGCCAACTCGGGCGGGTCGAAGAGCGTCACCCAACCCAGGCCCAGGCCCCTGGCCCGCGCTGTCAGCCACATGTTCTCGATGGCGCAGGCGCACGACCACATGTCGGTGTCGGTGAAGGTGGCCCTGCCGAGGACGCCCATCGCCGGCGTACGACGATCGCAGGCCACGACGATGCCCACCGGCGCCTCCCGCAGTCCTTCGAGCTTGAGGTCGAGCAGGCGCGCTGCGCGGTCTGGCGCCAGTTGCTGCGCCTGCACCAGTCGTAGGCGATCGGCCATCTGGGCCGCCCGGTCGCGGGTCACCTGATCGCGGATGACGATGAACCGCCACGGTTGCGAATGCCCCACTGAGGGACCCTGGTGCCCGGCAGCCAGCACCTGCTCCACGAGTCGCTGATCGACGGGATCGGCGCGGAAGCGCCTGATGTCCCGCCGGGCGCCGATGACGGCGTCCAGTGCCGCCTGGATGTCGGCACCCATGGCCCACCCCTGCGGATCCGCCTTGCGTTCCTCCGCGCTCGAGACGTCACCGACCAGCGGAACCGGACGTGCCCATTCGCCGCTCATGATTCGAGTTGCCCTTCCACTTCGAGGTAGACGTCCCTCATCGCCTCCAGGATCTCCGCATCCGGTTCCGCCCACAGGCCACGCTCGACGGCCTCGTTCAGCTTCTCGATGATGTTGCGCAGCGCCCAGGGGTTCGCGTGTCGGAGGAATGCCTGGTTCCGCTCATCGAGCACATAGGTCGATGCGAGCGTCGCGTACATCCAATCGGGTACCACGGAGGAGGTGGCGTCGAACCCGAAGAGGTAGTCCACAGTGGCCGCCAGCTCGAAGGCACCCTTGTAGCCGTGGCGTTGCATGGCGCTGATCCAACGGGGGTTCACGACCCGCGCACGGAAGATGCGGTTCGTCTCCTCCTGCAGGGTGCGAGTGCGCACCGCATCGGGCGAAGTGGAATCACCGACATACGCCTTGGGCTCGACGCCGGTAAGTGCCCGGACGGTCGCCACCATGCCGCCGTGGTACTGGAAGTAGTCATCGGAGTCCAGGATGTCGGACTCCCGGTTGTCGACGTTCTTCGCCGCCACTTCGATGCGCCGGTAGTTGCGCTCCATGTCGTCGCGCGCCGGGACACCGTCCAACTCGCGGCCGTAGGCGAACCCGCCCCAGGCTGTGTACACCTCGGCCAGATCGGCATCATCGCGCCAGTTGCCCGACTCGATCACCTGCAGCAGGCCGGCGCCGTAGGAGCCGGGCTTCGACCCGAAGATCCTCGTGCGGGCGCGACGGTCGCCGTGCTCCGCCCGATCGGCGCGCACGTGCTTGCGCACGAAGTTCACGTCATCCTCCTCGTCCAGCCCGGCCACGAGCGCGACGGCGTCATCGAGCAGGGTGATCACATGGGGGAAGGCATCGCGGAAGAACCCGGAGATGCGCACCGTGACGTCGATGCGGGGACGCCCCAACTCCGCCAGATCGAGGGGCTCCAAGCCGATGACCCTGCGGGATTGCTCGTCCCAAACCGGGGAGACCCCAAGCAGGGCAAGCACTTCGCCGATGTCGTCACCGGAGGTGCGCATCGCGGAAGTCCCCCACATCGAGATCCCGACGGATTCCGGGAGCTTGCCGCTCTCCTCGCGGAAGCGGGCGAGCAGTGACTCCGCCATGGCGGCGCCGGTCTGGTAGGCCAGCCGCGAGGGGATGGCCTTGGGGTCCACGGAGTAGAAGTTGCGACCGGTCGGCAGCACGTTCACCAGCCCGCGCAAGGGCGATCCCGAGGGACCTGCCGGCACGAAGCCACCGTCCAGTGCATGCAGGACCATGTTGATCTCCTGCGGGGTCTCCGCGAGCCGCGGCACGATCTCGTCGCAGGCGAACCTGAGGGTTGCGGCCGCCGCCGGGTTGGGCGAACCGACCACTGCCTCCACGATGCCCTCGACCGCCGTGGCCCGCCAGCCGCTTTCCGCGACCGCGCCGACGAGTGCTCGCGCCGTGGCCTCCACCGCGTCCGTCTCGGCGCTCCCGGCTCCCTCGCGGAGCCCCAGGGTCGCACGCAGCCCCAGCACGCCGGAGTCGCGGCCCCCGAACATCTGGCCCGCCCGCAGCATCGCCAGCACCAGGTTCACCAGTGCCTCGCCCTGCGGTGCCTGGCCCAACACGTGCAGGCCGTCTCGGATCTGGGCGTCCTTGATCTCACACAGCCAGCCGTCGATGTGCATGACGAAGTCGTCGAACTCCGCGTCATCGGGGCGATCCGCCAGACCTAGGTCGTGGTCCATCTTCGCGGCCTGGACGAGTGTCCAGATCTCACCCCGCAGCGCCGGTGCCTTCGCCGGGTCCATCACGGAGACGCTCCCGTACTCGTCGAGCAGCTGCTCGAGCCGCGCGATGTCCCCGTAGGTCTCCGCCCGGGCCATGGGTGGCACGAGGTGGTCGACGATGGTCGCGTGGGCACGGCGTTTCGCCTGCGTCCCCTCGCCAGGGTCATTCACGAGGAAGGGGTAGATGAGCGGCAGCGAGCCCAGGGCCGCGTCGCTTCCACAGGACGGCGACATGGCGAGGTTCTTGCCCGGCATCCACTCGAGGTTCCCGTGCTTGCCCATGTGCACGACGGCGTGCGCGCCGAACTCCTCCTCCAGCCAGCGATAGGTCGCGAGGTAGTGGTG
>JAJXSV010000367.1 GCA_021784375.1 Actinomycetes bacterium
TGGCAGCCCTTTCGCTGGGGGCGGTGATGCTGATCGCGCCCTTCGTGTACATGCTGTCGACGGGTTTCAAGAAGCGCACCTACCTGTTCGAGGTGCCACCACGGTTCATCCCCAAGGAACCCACGCTCGAGAACTATGCGCACGCATGGTCGGAAGGCAACTTCTCCCGCTACTTCCTGAACAGCCTGTTCGTCGCAGCGGTGAGCACCACGGTCGTGGTCGTCCTGGCCGCGATGGCGGCCTACGCCTTCGCCCGCTTCGACTTCCCGGGCAAGCGATTCATCTTCACGCTCATGCTGCTCGGCCTCATGGTGCCCACGATCATGCTCATCATCCCGCAGTTCATCCTCGCCTCGAAGCTGCACCTGGTGGACAACCTCTGGGGGCTCATCCTGTTCTACATCGGTGCCAACTTCGCACTGAACACCTTCCTGCTGCGCGGCTTCATGGAGGAGATCCCGAAGGAGCTCGACGAGGCCATGACGGTCGATGGCGCCGACGCACTGCAGCGATTCGCGAGGCTCTACCTGCCGCTCTCGCGACCGGCGCTCGGCACGGTCACGCTGTTCAGCTTCCTCGGGTCCTGGGACGAGTTCGCCTGGGCGGTCACGCTCATCAACTCGCCGGAGAAGCGCACCCTGCCGATCGGCATCGCGCTGCTGCATGGTGCACACCAGACGAGTTGGGGCCTGGTATTCGCCGCCAGCGTGATCGCGCTCATCCCGGTCATCGTCGTGTACGTCGCTGCCCAACGGCACTTCGTGCAGGGCCTCGCGCTCGGTGCGGTGAAGGGATGATGGCGCCTGCCTCCCTCCTGCAGCAGGACCGACTCGCCCGCGAGAGCATCCGCGTCATCCTCGCGGGGCAGGCGGATAGTGGTGCCTACGTCGCCAGCCCCACCTTCTCGCAGTACGGATTCGCCTGGTTCCGGGACGGCTCCTTCTGTGCCCATGCCATGGCGGCCGCCGGTCAGGTCGAGAGCGCGGCCCGTTTCCACCGCTGGGCCCGGGGCACCGTCCTGGCCCACGCCGGACTCTTCGCGCTCGCCGCGGATGCCTTCCACGCGCAGCGGGCGCCCGAGGCCGCCTTCTGCCCGCCTACGCGCTTCAACCTCAACGGCTCCATCGAGGACGGGCACGACTCGGCCTGGCCGAACTACCAACTCGACGGCTACGGCACCTGGCTCTCGGTCCTGGAGGCCTTCGGTGACTGGAGGGATGACGACACGCTCTCGGCAGTCCGCCTGGTGGCCGACCTGCTGGCGGCCGGCTGGCAGCATCCGTGCTACGACTGCTGGGAGGAGGCGGGTGATGAGGTGCACGCGTCGACCCTGCTCGCGGTGGGCGGCGGACTGGCCGCGGCGGCACGCATGCTCTCCGAGGCCCGCTACGAATCCGAGTACATGAAGGTCCGACATGTGCTCGAGCGTGACTTCGTCGTGAACGGGGTGATCCACAAGCGCCGCGGTGATCATCGTGTCGACGCCAGCCTCGCCTGGGCGGCGCTGCCGCACGGCTTCTATCCCGTCGACCATCCCCTCGTGCGGAACACCCTCGACCGCATCACGGGCGACCTCGGGGGCCCCGGCCGGGGCATTCGACGCTACCTGGGTGACAGCTACTTCGGCGGCGGCGACTGGGTGCTGCTCGCCGGCCTCATCGGCTGGCAGGCGGCCGTGCTCGGGGATCGGCAGCGTTGGCAGGACCTTCTCGACTGGGTGCGTGGCACCGCCGACGAGCACTTCCAGCTGCCCGAGCAGACGCTGCACGCGGTGCAGTTCCCGGACTTCGTGGCCACCTGGGAGGAACGGTGGGGCGCGGCCGCGAACCCGCTCCTCTGGTCCCATGCCATGTACCTCCTCATGCTCAAGGAAGGCGCGGATCGCGCATGGATCTGATACCTGCAAAGGCCAGCTTGGCTCCCGGTGAGCACCTGATCGGGGACGCGCCGGGGCCCGGTGAGATCACCGTCAGCCGCCTGGGCCGGATCGTCACCCGTGCCCGGTGCACGACCGTGTTCGACCTGGGCCCGCTGCCGGAGGGCGGCTACTCCATGGTGTGGCGTGGCGAGGATGGTGAGCAGCGATCGACCGCCATCGACGTGCTCGCAGACCCGTGGAGCCGTCTGCGCTACGGCTTCGTGGCGGACTTCAGCGCGTCCGTCGATGTGGCGGCACACGTCGCCTGGGCCCGCCGCCTCCACCTCACCGCAGTGCAGTTCTACGACTGGGCCTGGCGGCACGAGATCCTCGTGGGTGCCGAGGCGGAGTACGGCGATCCCCTGGGTCGCGTGGTCCGGGTCGATGTCATCGACCGCCTACGCGCTGGCTATGCATCGATCGGTGCCACGAGTTGTGCGTATGCGGCGGTGTACGCCGTCGATCGCGAGGGCTGGCAGCGCTGGCAGCACGCGGGGTTGTTCAGCCTTGACGGCAGGCCCTACCAGTTGGGCGACGACTTCCTGTGGATCGTCGACCCCTCGCACCCCGAATGGCGGACGCACTTCATCGAACAGATGCGCCAGGCGATCGCCTTCGGGTTCGACGGCTTCCATCTCGACCAGTACGGCTGGCCGAAGTCGGCATTCCGCCAGGACGGGACGCCGGTCGACGTGGGTGGGGCGTTCGCCGACCTGCTTCGGCACATTGCGGACGCCACCAGCGGAGTCCGCTGGATGTTCAACAACGTCAACGACTTCCCGACGGCGGTGACAGCGAGTGCCCCACAGCACGCCACGTACATCGAGGTGTGGGATCCCCACTCCACCTACCAGGGACTCGCGGACCTGGTGAGCAGGGCGAGGGCGGCCAATGCCGAACGACCGATCGTGCTCTCCGCCTACCTCAAACCCTTCGCGGTGTACGCGGAGGACCCGGGCCGCGCTGACGCGGCGCTCGCCCTCACGCAGGCTGCGATCGCATCGGGTGGGGCGAACCACCTCATCGCCGGTGGCGAGGGACGGATCCTGTTCGACCCCTACTACGTGAACAACCGGCTCGTGGGCGAGGGCACCTGCAACCTGCTGGCGCGGATCAGCGACTTCATCGTGTGCATCGGAGACCTCCTG
>JAJXSV010000368.1 GCA_021784375.1 Actinomycetes bacterium
GCCGCGCAACTCGCCGGCCGCCTTGGTGGTGAACGTCACCGCCAGCGATTGCCGAGGATCGTGGGCGCCGGTGGTCACGGCGTGGGCGATTCGGTGCGTGATGGCACGAGTCTTGCCGGCACCGGCGCCGGCATAGACGACGACCGGCCCTTCGGTGGCCATGGCCACCGCACGTTGGTCGTCGTCGAGGCCTTCAAGCAGCATGGCCCGAGCCTATGTCGGGGTCCTGACAGGGTGGGCCAGACTGGGTGCATGCTGCCAGAACTCGCCCTCGGACGCCTCGATCGCCTCGCCCTCCGGCGCTCCGACGGCCGCTGGATCCAGCGCTCAGCACAGGATCCCAGCACCTTCATCGTCGGGGTCTCCGGCGGCGATGTGTTCGCAGACCAAGGTCTGTTGTGCGATGCGCGCACCCACTTGCCGGAGGCCGCTGAACTGCTGCTCATCGGATCAGTGCAGGGCACCACGCACATTGCTGCCACCTTCCCCGCGCCCCTCCCCGGTTTCCGGTCATTGCGCGAGATCGGTGCCGCTCTCTCCGCCGACCAGGCAGCAGTTGCCACCACCGCCGTGGCCCTGCACCAGTGGCATCGCACGCACACCCACTGTCCGCGCTGCGGAACGGCCACCGTGCTCGCCATGGGGGGCTGGGAGCGTCACTGCCCGCAGGACGGGAGCTCGCATTTCCCGCGCACTGACCCGGCGGTCATCGTCGTCATCACCGACAGTGCGGATCGGCTGCTGCTTGCCCGGCAGGCGGTGTGGGCACCGCATCGCTTCTCCTTGGTGGCGGGGTACGTGGAACCGGGCGAGACCCCCGAACAGGCGGTGGCCCGTGAAGTGCTGGAGGAGGTGGGGCTGGAGGTGGGCCAGGTGGAGTATCTCGGCAGCCAACCCTGGCCCTTCCCAGCGAGCCTGATGCTCGCCTACAGCGCACGCGCCCGGGCCACTGACTTCGAGGTGGATGGCCGTGAAATCGAGGAGGCAATGTGGGTTTACCGGACAGAACTGCCGAGCCTGCTGGCCGGCGGGACCCTGCTGCTGCCGTCGCGGGTGTCCATCGCACGGCGTGCCCTGGAACAGTGGTTCGGTTCAGCCCTCGAGGACTGAACCCGCCAGTAGCGCACCGATGTCCTCGTCGGCGGCGTGCCATTCGGTGCGGCCCTGCGCGACATAGACGAAACAGGCGCGCACCCGCTCCACCGGCACCGCGAACTGCGCGGCTGCAGCGTGGCGATAGATGGTGAGCTGCAGGGGATCCGAAGAGGCCTGCGCATTGGTCTTCCAGTCGACCACGATCAGGCCCTCGCCATCGCGGTACACGGCGTCGATGCGACCGCGGATGCTGTGCCCGCCCTCGCCCATGGTGAACGGCAGTTCCACCGCCAGCGGCGTGCGCCTGGACCACTCGCTGGCATTGAAGGCCTGCTGCAATGCCGAAAGTGAGGTGTCGTCGTCATCCGCTTGCAGGTCATCAAGCTCAAGGCTGAGCTGTCCGGCGAACTGGCGTTCCAGCCATGCATGGAAGGCGCTGCCACGCTTGGCCGCCAGTGCAGGCTGGCGTGGCATGGGACGCACCAGTGCCTCGAGAAAGGCCTCACGATCCCGCAGCAGCAGCTGCGCCTGGCTGGCCGTGAGGGCTGTCGGCACGGGCACACGATGGTGGGCGCTGCGTTCGGCCCGCCGTTCACCACTGCGCGCGACGATGGCTGCATCCCAGGCCGCAACCTGGGCTCGCTCCTCCACCGTGAGCTCGATCTCGACCTCGGCGAGGGCATCGAAGGCAGCACTGCGCAATCGTTCCTGATAGCCCGGATCGAGTTGCTGCGGCCAGGGCGGGGCCGGCGTGCTCGCCTCCAGCAACTCCTCCGCAGGCGCGGCCCACAGGTGCTCCACACCACCGCGCGCGCTCACCGCGTCACGGATCTGCACGAGCAAGGAAGACGGCTCCGCCACGCGACCCGCGTAACTGCGCGCGGCGCTCGCGATGAGACGCTGCTCGGCACGGGTGACCGCCACATACGCGAGTCGCAACTCCTCTGCCAGCTTGCGGGGACGCAGGGCCTCCGCGAAGGCGTCTGCCTGCTTCTTCCGCGGCAGCTCTGAGGGATAGGCAAGCAGCTCATCATCAACGGTGGTGTGCAGCAAGGCGTAGGGCAGGGCATCGGCATTGGTGGGCCAGGCCGCATCGGAAAGCGCGGACGGGAAACTGCCCTCGGTCAAGGCAGGGAGCGCCACCACTGGGAACTGCAGGCCCTTGGCGGCATGCACTGTCATGATGCTGACAGCACCGTGCACGATGGGCTGCTCGATCTGTGCCTGCTGGCCCATCCGTTCACCATCGTCAAGCCAGTGCAGGAAGGCCGTGAGCGACTGCGCCTCATCAAGCGCGGTGAATCCGGCCGCCAGCTCCAGGAACGCTTCAACCGCGGCCCGGCGTCCGCGCTCCACCGCGCGTTCGCTGGCCTCCAATTCCACTTCGAGGCCGACCCGCTGCACCACGACGCGCACCAGTTCACCTACCGGGAGACCGGCATGTCGGCGCAGGCCTCGCACTTCCGCATGGAGTTCAGCTAGGCGCTCACGCGCTTCGCTCGAGAGCGGGGTGTCGTCACCAGGGTCGGCCACCGCGTCGCCGAGGGCAACGATGTCGACACTGTCTGCGCCCATCGCCGCCTGGGCCAGCGACTGCTGCCATGTCCCGGGAGCACCACCACTGATCACCGAGGCTGCCAGGCGGCGCCCGCGCTCCCCCAGGTGTGCAAGGTCGCGCACGCCGATGCGATAGCGCGGACCACTCAGGATGCGCACCCAGGACGGGTTGGCCGCGGGGTCGTGGATGACCCGCAGGTAGGCGACAAGATCGGCGATGTCAGGAACCGCCAGCAATCCGCGCTTACCGACAATCTGCGCTGGAATGCCCGCGCTGGACAGCGCCTCGTAGATGGCACCAGCGTGCTTGTGTTGACGCAGCAGCACCGCCATGCCCTCCCAGGGTGTACTCGCGTGCGCGGCCGTGAGCTGCTCGGCCAGCCAGGCGAATTCGCTGCGTTCAT
>JAJXSV010000369.1 GCA_021784375.1 Actinomycetes bacterium
GCTGACGTCCGTAGCCGCTGGCCTCCGAGACGGTCATGCCGGTGATGCCGGCGTGCTCGATGGCCGCCTTCACATCGTCCAGCTTGAAGGGCTTGATGATGGCCGTGATGAGCTTCATGTCTAGTTCCCCTGTCCCTGATGCACTGCGAGGTAGGAGCCGGCACCGGTGCGCGTATCGAGTTCGTACGCGGTCTCTGCATGCTCCGTGAAGTCGACACCCTCGATCTCCGCGTCACGCGTGACGCGGAAGCCGATGGCCCTGTCGATGCCCTTGCCGATGACGGTTGTCACCACGAAGGAATACAACAACACAACCATGGCGCCCATGAACTGCTTGCCGAGCAGGCCGAAGCCACCACCGTGGAGGAGTCCGTCCGCACCGCTGGCGTTCACCAAACGGGTGGCGAGCAGACCGATGGCCAGGGTGCCCCAGATGCCTCCGACGAGGTGCACCCCCACCAGGTCGAGCGAGTCGTCGTAGCCGAAGCGGTACTTGAGGCTGATGGCGAAGGAGCTGAGCGCACCGGCGACCAGGCCGATGACGATGGATGCGGTGGGTGTCACGAATCCGCAGGCCGGTGTGATCGCGACCAGGCCGGCGATGGCGCCCGAGGCGGCGCCGAGGCCGGTGGGGTGGCCATCGCGCCACTTCTCGATGAGCAGCCAGCCGCCGATGCCCGCGGCACCCGCCATCTGGGTGTTCGTGAGGACCACGGCTGCCAGGCCGTTGGCCCCCAGGGCGGATCCGGCGTTGAAGCCGAACCACCCGAACCAGAGCAGCCCCGCGCCGATGATGACGAGCGGGATGGAGTGCGGGCGCATGGGCTCCCGCTTGAAGCCGATGCGCGGGCCGAGCACGATGGCCATGGCCAGGCCGGCCACGCCGGCGTTGATCTCGACCGCCGTGCCGCCGGCGAAGTCGAGCAGTCCGTGCGCCGCGAGGAAGCCCTCCCCGCTCGTGTGCGCTCCCGTCACCTGCCCGAGGTCGAACACCCAGTGCGCGACGGGCAGGTACACGAGGGTGAGCCAGAGTGCGACGAACAGCGTCCAGGCCGAGAACTTCGCGCGATCCGCGATGGCACCGGACACGAGTGCCACGGTGACGATGGCGAAGGTCAGCTGGAAGGTCGAGAACGCGAGCGCGGGCACGGGATGCGCTCCACCGTTGTTCGTCACTGCGTTCACCAACTCTCCGAGGTTTGCCAATGAGAACGATCCGATGAATGGGGATCCGGAGTCACCGAAGGCCAGTCCGTAACCGAAGAGGCCCCAGATGACGCTCACCACCGCGATGGAGATGAGCGACATGAGCATCATGTTGATGACGCTCTTGGCACGCACCATCCCGCCGTAGAACAGCGCCAGACCCGGCGTCATGAGCAGCACGAGCGCCGCGCTCGTGAGCACCCAGGCCGTGTCCCCAGAATTGATCGACACCTCGAACCTCCCATCGATGTGACCCCGTCGGCCACCTCCCCCGCAGGGGGCCGACGGTGTCGCATCGATGTTTCGGGTTCCGCGCCAATGCGTTTCAGGAATATGACGGAATCCCGAGTGAAGGTTCGCGTTCGACCGCGAGCCGGGCTGCTAGATGGCGCCGGGGCCGCGTTCGCCGGTGCGGACCCGGACCACCTCGTCCAGGTTCGTCACCCAGATCTTGCCGTCGCCGATGCGGTCCGTGTGGGCCGCCTCGACGATGAGGTCGATCAGCGCGTCCACCTGGCTGTCGTCGACGACGAGCTCCAGCCGCACCTTGGGCACCAGGTCGATGCGGTACTCCGCACCGCGGTAGACCTCCGAGTGCCCACGTTGGCGCCCGTAGCCGCTGGCCTCCGAGACGGTCATGCCGGTGATGCCGGCGTGCTCGATGGCTGCCTTGACGTCGTCCAGCTTGAAGGGCTTGATGATGGCGGTGATGAGCTTCATGCTCATGCCTCCGTTCCGGCGTAGGCGGTGGCGAAGTGGCCGCCACCAGTGCGCGAGTCGAGTTCGTATGCGGTCTCCGCGTGCTCCGTGGAGTCGATGCCCTCGATCTCCGAGTCGCGGTCGATGCGGAGGCCGATCGTGAGGTCGATGAGCTTGCCGATGATGAGCGTCATGATGAAGGAGAAGGCCAGCACCGAGAACGCCCCCGTCGCCTGCAACCGCAGCAGGGAGAGGTCGCCGCCGTAGAAGAGGCCGTTGAGGCCGACCGAGTTCACCGCCTTGGCTCCGAAGAAGCCGATCGACAAGGTGCCGACGATGCCACCGACGAGGTGTACGCCGACCACGTCCAGCGAGTCGTCGAGGTTGAACTTGTACTTCAGTCCCACTGCATAGGCGCAGATCGCGCCGGCGATGAGGCCGATGAAGATGGCACCGGTGGGGGTGACGAACGCGCAGGCGGGTGTGATCGCGACGAGGCCGGCAACCGCACCGGAGGCAGCTCCGAGTCCGGTCGCGTGACCGTCACGCAGACGCTCGACGATGAGCCAGCCGGCGAGCGCGGCCGCTGTGGCGACCTGCGTGTTCATGAAGGCCAGACCGGCGAGGCCGTTCGCGCTCAGGGCGGATCCGGCGTTGAAGCCGAACCAGCCGAACCACAGCAGGCCGGTGCCGATCATGACGAGGGGCAGGCTGTGCGGGCGCATCGGCTCCTTGCGGAAGCCCACGCGACGGCCGAGGAGCAGGGCCATGGCGAGCGCTGCGGCACCTGCGTTGATGTGGACGGCGGTGCCGCCCGCGAAGTCCTCGACGCCCTTGGCCGCCAGCCAGCCGGCACCGGTGATCGTCTTGCCATCAGCGCTGGCGTTGCCGAAGTAGAAGACCCAGTGCGCGACCGGGAAGTACACGACGGTCACCCAAACGATGACGAAGACGACCCAGCTGATGAACTTGGTGCGGTCAGCGATGGAGCCGGAGATCAGTGCCGGCGTGATGACCGCGAACATCAGTTGGAAGGCCGAGAAGACGAGCACCGGGATGGCGAGTTTGGCACCGTTGTTCGCGAGGTCGTTGACCAGGCTGCCCAGGTGCGAGGGGGCGATCTTGCCGATCCAACCGCTGCCCGAGTAC
>JAJXSV010000370.1:0-1983 GCA_021784375.1 Actinomycetes bacterium
CGGGGCCGGCAGGGCTAGAAAATGGGTGACAACGCAATCGGTGCAGGCCAGATCGCGCATGACGCAACCGTCGCAACTGATGATCATGGTTCCTCCTGGCTCGCATGGTAGGAAGCGGGTCTGACAATGATGATGGCAAGGCGCGACGCCCTTGTCGGGGGCTCCGCATACGGTTGGTCCATGACCACGCAGCTCGCCATCGACGACCTCGGACAATCCCTGTCCGGCGCCACATTCGTGGTTGTCGACTTGGAGACCACGGGTGGTGCACCGGTGGATGCCGGCATCACGGAGATCGGTGCCGTGAAGATCCGTGCCGGCGAGGTCATCGGTGAATTCCAGACGCTGGTGAACCCCGGCACCGCCATCCCTCCTTTCATCACCGCTCTCACCGGCATCAGCGATTCCACGGTGGCGGAGGCACCAGCGCTGTCCGGCGTGTTCCCTTCCTTTCTCGAGTTCATCGCCGGCGCCACGCTGGTGGCGCACAACGCTGCCTACGACGTGGGGTTCCTCAAGGGCGCGGCCGCGGTGCTGCAACAGCCGTGGCCGGAGCCGCGGGTCATCGACACCGTGCGCATGGCGCGTGCCGCGCTGCCCTCGGGCGAAGTCCCCAATCGCAAGCTCGCCACTCTGGCCCATCACTTCTCCGCACCCGTATCCCCCAGCCACCGGGCACTAGACGATGCCCGCGCCACTGTCCATGTCTTCCACTGCCTGCTCGAACGGCTGGCCGGTGCCGGCGTCACAAGACTCGAGGACCTCCTGCAACTCGGTCCTCGCATCGCAGCGCGGCGCGGAGCCAAGCGTTCCCTCGCCGATCACCTGCCACATTCCACGGGCGTGTACATCTTCGAGGACGCGCAAGGCAAGCCGCTCTACATCGGCAAATCACGGGATATTGCAGCGCGGGTGCGCAACTACTTCGGTGCGGCGGAGACCCGAGATCGCATGGAACGCATGCTCGAGCTCACGGCCAGGGTCCGCGCCATCCCTTGCGAGACCGACTTCGAAGCCCTGGTGCGTGAGCACCGACTGCTTGTAGCCCACAAGCCCCCCTTCAATCGCACCGGCGTTCGCCCCGAACGCAATGTCTGGCTGCGTCTCACCAAGGAAACCTTCCCGCGGCTCTCCGTGGTCCGCGAACGCAACATCGAGAAGGGCTGGCTGCACCTGGGGCCATTCGCCTCGAGGGCTGATGCGGAGGCGGCGCGGGAATGCATCGCGTCCTTCGTGCCCATCCGCACCTGCCAGGAGACCATCACCCTCCGCCGACCGCGATCCGCCTGCGCACTGGCGGACATGGGTCGTTGCGTCGCGCCCTGTGATCACCGCGTTGATCGCGATGGTTACGCCACCACCGTCGCCGCGGTCATCGATCTCTGCAACGGCGACGGCCTGGAGCTGGCCCGGGTTCTGGAAGCGCGACAGACGCAGCTGGCACAGCAGGAACGGTACGAGGAGGCGGCCGTCGTACGCGATCGATTGCTGGCCTTCATCCAGGGCAACACCCGCCGTCAGCGTTTCGAACTGCTGCTCGGCACGGAACAACTTGTGGCGGGCCGGCGCGAACCCGGCGGCTGGGAGGTGCATGTGATCCGGCGTGGACGGCTGGCGGCAGCAGGGCTGATACGTGAGGGCTCGAACCGCCATGATGCAGTGGCAGCACTGGTGGCCGTCGCCGAGGAGGTTCCGGAGCGCAAGGCACTCACTGCCGCGGAGGTGCGGGAGTCCAACCTTCTGTGGTCATGGCTGGTGAAGGACGGCGTCCGGCTCATTGACGGAGACCTGCACTCATCACTGCCGTCGATGGAGCCACTGCATCTGCGGTTCGCCAAGGCGCTCGAGGCCCGCGAACGCGCACAATTCCTGCGCGAGCAGGAGCAGCGTCAGGAGTTCTTCAACCGCCGATTCGACTCGCCGCGGCCCTGAACAGCGCCGGTCTCGTCAACGCGGCGTGAAGGCGATCCATTGGTCCAGCTT
>JAJXSV010000370.1:1993-3050 GCA_021784375.1 Actinomycetes bacterium
CCAACAGCGGTCGCAGCGTGGCAAGGTGCACGGCCACAGCGGCCGGCAGATCGGAGGCTGCTTGGCCCTCGGCGGCGCGGACGGCCACCATGGCAGCGGCCGCATTGAGCAGCACCGCATCAGCAACCGCAGCCAGTGTGCCCGTAGTCTCACCAGCCAGCACGCGACGGGCCACATCGGCATTGAACGCCGCATCGCCACCGAGCAGGGAATCAGCGGCGTACTTCGGGATGCCGAGTTGTTGCGGGTCCAGGCGCACCGGCGCCTCCAGCCAAGTACTCCAGACAGTGCTGGGAACGAAGATGGAAAGCTCATCCAGGCCGTCATCGCCTCGCACCACGAGCGCCGAGGTGCCACGGAGGCGCAGGGCCTCAGCCACCAGTGCGGCCCGCTGTGCGTCGGGTACGCCCACGATCTGGGCTCGGGGCTGCGCCGGGTTGGCCAGTGGACCGAGAATGTTGAAGATCGTGGGGACGCCTATCTCACGGCGGGTCGGGCCGGCGAAGCGCAGGGCGGGATGGAAGGTGGGCGCGAAGCAGAACACCGCGCCCAGCTGGTCCAGCGACTGCTGTGCTTGCTCCGGGGTGATGTTGATGCGCAGCCCCAACTCCTCGAGCACGTCCGCGGAGCCGCATTTGCTCGACGCCGCCCGCCCACCGTGCTTGACGATGGCCACCCCGGCCGCGGATAGCAGCAGGGCCGCCATGGTGGAGATGTTCACCGTGTGCGCGCCGTCTCCCCCGGTGCCGCAGGTGTCGAGGGCGACACCGTCGTAGTGCAGGCGCTCGCTGAACTCCAGCATCACCTCCACCAGTGCGGCGATCTCCTCCGCGGTCTCCCCGTGCATACGCATGGCGACAGCGAAAGCGGCGATCTGCGACGGAGTAGCAGCAGCCGACATCACCTCACGCATACCCCATTGCACGAGTTCCACAGGGACGGGTTCGTGCCGCATGAGCGGCCCGAGCAGTTGCGGCCAGCTTCCCATCTCAGGCAGAGGTGACGGAAACCCGCTGGCGCAGCAGAGCTGCGGCGGTTTACGCCCGGACAACAGGGT
>JAJXSV010000040.1 GCA_021784375.1 Actinomycetes bacterium
ACCTCATCGACCGCGATCCCATCTGGGAGATGAAGGCGACCGCGCTCGCAACCGTGTTCTCTGCGCCGCTGTCACCGCAACGGCAGGCGTCCTTCGACGCCTACTGCGCACATGAGGGCGCTGGCCTCACGGTCTTCGCACGCTGGTGCGCCTTCGCGGAGAAGTACGGGACGGCCAGCCAGCTCTGGCCCGACGGCCTGCGGCACCCCAAGGGGGACGCCGTGGAAGCGGAGGCGGTGCTGCTCGCCGACCGCATCGAGTTCCATCGGAAGTGCCAGTGGATCCTGGACGAGCAGTTCGCTGCGGCGCAGGCCCGGGCACGCGGTGCGGGAATGCGGGCGGGGATCGTCCACGACCTGGCGGTCGGTGTGCACCCCGACGGCGCCGATTCCTGGGCGCTGCAGGACGTGCTCGCCAAGACGATGAACGTGGGCGCACCGCCGGACATGTACAACCAGATGGGGCAGGACTGGTCCCAGCCGCCGTGGCGGCCGGACGCCCTGGCCGAGACCGGTTACGCGGCCTACCGGGACATGCTCCGCACCATCCTTCGACATGCGGGTGGCATCCGGGTCGACCACGCGCTCGGGCTCTTCCGGCTGTGGTGGATCCCCGTCGGCGCCAAGCCCTACGAGGGCACCTTCGTGAAGTTCGACCACGAGGCCATGGTGGGCATCCTGGCGTTGGAGGCCAAGCGGGCCGGCGCCTTCGTCGTCGGCGAGGACCTGGGCACCGTCGAGGACTGGATCCGCACCTACCTGCAGCAGCGCGGGATCCTCGCGACCTCGATCCTGTGGTTCGAGCACAACGAGCACGGCCTGCCGCTGGAGCCCGAGCGCTGGCGTGAGCTCTGCTTCGCCTCCGTCACGGTGCACGACCTCCCGCCCACGCTGGGCATGCTCCGCAGCGAGCACGTGCGCATCCGTCACGAGCTGCACCTGCTCGCGCGTCCCGTCGAGGACGAGCAGCGGGACTGGGACCGCGAACGTGGCCACTGGGTGCAGGCGCTGCGTGAGCGTGGGCTCATCGACGCCGACCGCGAACCCACGGACCCGGAGGTCGTCGAGGGACTGCACAAGTTCCTCGCATTGACGCCGGCCCGGCTCCTGGCCATCGGGCTCCCCGACATCGTCGGTGACCTCCGGGCCCAGAACCAACCGGGGACCAATCGCGAGTACCCGAACTGGTCGGTGCCCACCTGCGACAGCGAGGGCCATGCCGTGACCATCGAGGACCTTTCGGGGCGCGCTGACCTCGCGGAGCGCGCCGATCGGCTCATTGCTGCCCTTGCGTACCGCGCGCATTGGTGATTCCGCAGATCCGGCGGGACCTTGTGCCTGTACGCGCCTACGATCTGCCCATGAGGAAGTTGACGATGATGCTCACGGGGGCGCTCGCGCTCGCGCTCACGCCACTGCCCGCGGCGGCTGACGACGGCATGTCCGTCCTGCAGACCGTCGGCGTCTTCGTGCTCATCCCGTTCGGGATCTGGGGTGTCATCTGGTTCCTCTGGATGCTGCCCAAGTGGCGTCGCGACGCCTCCGGGCTCACCAGCGGACAGGCCTGGAACCCGCGCCCCTAGTCAGCCCGCGGGGAGTCCCGCACATGCCAATGCCCCTGCAGTTGCAGGGGCATTCGCGTTCCATACCGCTGCGCGGCGGCTACTTCGGGTGCGGCATGCGCATGCCCTTGGGCATGGGACCGCGGGGGATGGGGAGCGACGGCCCCTTCTGCGCAGCATCGAGCTTGCGGCGCAGCTCCGTGACCTCTGCCGGGCGCAGGACGCGTGGGAACTTCATCACGGTGCGATTGAGCTTGGTGAGCCGAACCCCACCCTCGCCGCAGATCACCTCGTGGATCGGGACATCGCCGGCGAAGCGGGCGGTGCGGGCGCGTGCGGTGGCGAGCAGGGCCTTGGCCCGGACCTCGGGCGCTTCCGCAACCAGGATGACACCGGGGCGACCGACCACGCGGTGGACGGCATCCTGGTTCTTGGTGACCTCCACGAAGGGTGTCGTGAACCAGCCCTTGCGCAGGGAGTTGAGTGCCGCGGCCGCAGCGCCGGGTTGGCCCTCGATCGATCCGTAGGCAGCGTGCTCGGCGCGGTTGCCGAAGAGGTAGAGCGTGATCAGGAGCGCGAACGGGAGTCCCAGGATGACGCCGTACTGCCAGTAGCCGAGCGCGAAGGCGGCCACCAGCATGAACAGGACGAGCGTGCCGACGAAACTCAGCGGCAGCAGCCAGAGGATGGACGGGTCCTGCTTGCGTGTGAGGGTGAAGGTCTGGCGGATCTGCGCGATCCGGCCCTGCTTCTCGGGTTTCGGAGTCTTGGCCACGCGCCAAGGCTAGTCGTGCAACCGTCAGACTCCGACGGTGATGGTGGCGCGCTCGCCTCGTTCGCGGGCTTCCTGCGCCTGGCGGTGGAGACGACCGGCGCGATACGAGGAGCGAACCAGTGGCCCCGACATGACGCCACTGAAACCGGCCTCGCTCGCGAACTGGGCCAGGGCCACGAACTCCTCGGGCTTGACCCAGCGCGAGATCGGGTGGTGACGGGTTGAGGGGCGCAGGTACTGGGTGATGGTCACCAGTTCGCAGCCTGCGGCCACCAGGTCGAGCAGTGCCTGCTCGACCTCCGCCATTTCCTCACCCATGCCGAGGATGAGGTTCGACTTGGTGACGAGCCCCGCAGCGCGGGCCTGGGAGATGACTGCGAGCGAGCGCTCGTAGGAGAAGGCCGGTCGGATGCGCTTGAAGATGCGCGGCACCGTCTCCAGGTTGTGCGCGAACACCTCGGGTGCCGAATCGAACACGGTCTGGAGCAGGTCCGGCTTGCCACTGAAGTCGGGTGCGAGGAGTTCGACGCCCACCCCCGGGTTCACGGCGTGGACCCGCCGCACGGTCTCGGAGTACAGCCAGGCGCCCTCGTCTGCCAGGTCGTCACGGGTGACGCCGGTGATGGTGGCGTACTGCAGCCCCATCTCGCGCACCGTCTCGGCCACCCGTTGCGGCTCGCCGACGTCCAGCGGGTCGGGGCGACCGTGGTCGATGGTGCAGAAATCGCAACGACGTGAGCATTGCGAGCCGCCGATGAGGAAGGTTGCCTCGCGGTCCTCCCAGCACTCGAAGATGTTGGGGCACTGGGCCTCCTGGCACACCGTGTGCAGGCCCTGGGCCCGCACCTTGGCCTGGATCTGCAGGAACTCGGGACCGGTCTTGGCGCGCGTGCGGATCCACTCCGGCTTGCGCTCGATCGGGACTTCGGCGTTCCGCTGCTCGATGCGCAGCAGGCGCTCCTCACTCATAGGGCCCAATCCTCCAGTTCGCGCCGAAGCTCGCTGACAAGCGGGTCAACGACATCGGCGATGCCGACATTCCGGCCCAGTTCCTCGCTGATCGTGGTGACGCCGGCATCACGGATGCCGCAGGGCACGATGCGATGGTAGGCGTCGAGGGAGTTGTTGCAGTTCAGGGCGAAGCCATGCATGGTGACGCCGCTCGCGACGCGGACACCGATGGCGGCGATCTTGCGGGAAGGGCCGCGGTCGTCGGCCGGCACCCACACGCCGGTGCGCTCGTCCTGCCGTTCGGTGTCGATACCCAGCTGCGCGCAGATCGTCATCACGGCGGCCTCCAGGCGGTGTACGTAGTCCATGACGTCGACGGGCGAGGGCAGACGCAGGATGGGGTAGCCGGTGAGTTGGCCCGGGCCGTGCCAGGTGATGCGGCCACCGCGATCGACGTCCACCACCGGCGAGCCATCGACCGGCCGGTCCTCGGGACGGGTGCGCTTGCCCGCGGTGTACACCGGCTCGTGCTCGACGAGCAGGAGGGTCGCTGCCCGTGCGCCGGCCGCGACCTCGGCGTGGATCTCCCGCTGCTGGGCCCAGCCCTCGACGTAGGGCGTCAGTCCGTCGAGTTGGCGGATGACGGCGAGCGTGGGCACGTCGACAAGGGTAATCGCAAGTCGGACCGGGCCCTGACGGCGATCCCGGGAGCGTCCGGGGACGCCTGCCGCATGAGCAGGCACTCCTCGGCATACATTGGGCCCGCATACGCGGAGTCCCTCGGCGGTGGACCGGGGCGTGGGTGCTGCGGCCGGTTGGCTGCCCGGACACGGAGAGGCCGAGATGACCCGGCAGCATCGCCCCCGCGCATTCACCTTCTCCATCATCGCGCTCGTCGTCTGGTTCGGCATCGGCGGCATCCTCGGGCCGGTGTCCGGCAAGCTGGCGGACGTCCAGAAGAACCAGAACTCCGACTTCCTGCCGGCCAGCGCTGAATCCGCGCAGGCGCAGGCCCTGCTCGACCGCTTCCAGAGCGGCAGCCGCTTCGACCTGCCGCTCACGGTCGTGTTCGAGAAGACCCAGGGCGTCCTGACCCCGAGCGACGAGGATGCCATCGATGCGGCTGTCCGCACGGCCCTGCGCAAGCCGATGCTCAGCAGGTTGGTGAAGACCGTGGACCTCGGGAACGGCACCAGGGTGCCGGCAGTCTTCCCGTCCACGCCCGAGCAGCGGGTGCTCGCCACCAGCAAGGACGGCCACGCATACGTCGTCAATGCCGTGTTGGACTTCTCCTCGATCTTCGCCAGTGGGGGAGCCGGCTTCAAGCAGATCCCGACGCTCGCCGACGAGGCCAGGTCCGCCCTCGAGGCGCCAGCGCCCGGCGTCAAGGGCTACGTGACCGGCGTGGTCGGGATCTTCGCGGAACTCGCCGGCGCCTTCGCCAACATCGACACCGTGCTCATCGGGGTCACCGTGCTCGTCGTCGCCATCATCCTCATCCTCGTGTACCGCAGTCCGTTCCTGTGGATCCTCCCGCTGCTCTCGGCAGGCACCGCACTCGTCACGGCACAGGGCGTCATCTACCAGTTGGCGAAGCACGACGTGCTCACACTCAACGGCCAGTCGCAGGGCATCCTCACCGTCCTGGTGTTCGGTGCCGCCACTGATTACGCGCTCCTGCTCATCTCGCGCTACCGCGAGGAGCTTCGACATGTGGAGAGCAAGTACGACGCGATGGGCAACGCGCTGCGCGCGGTGTGGGAACCAATCGCCGCATCGGCGGCCACGGTGTCGGTGGGCCTCATGTGCCTGCAGTTCTCGGAACTGAAGAGCAATGCCGGCCTGGGCCCGGTCGGGGCTGTGGGGGTCATCAGTGCGCTCGTCGTACTGCTGACCTTCCTGCCCGCCCTGCTCATCCTCACGGGGCGCAAGGTGTTCTGGCCCTTCGTGCCGCACTTCGGCACGGAGCTGGTCGAGACCCGGGGCATGTGGGGCAGGATCTCGCGGGCGGTGGGTCGGCGCCCGCGGCGCACCTGGGTCATCAGCAGCATCGGCCTGTTGCTCCTCGCCAGCGCGACCACGACCCTGAAGGCTGATGGGTTGGCGAGCACGGATGTCTTCTCGAACAAGGACGCTCCGGCGGTGCGGGGCCTGGAGATCCTCGATGCGCACAGACTCGTGAACCCGTCCGCGGATGCGACCGTCGTCATCAAGGCGTCCGCACTGCGGCCGACGCTGGCAGCGCTTGCCACTGACGCAGATGTGTCCCGCGCGGTCACCCGCTCCCTCGACGTGACCACGGGCGCTCCGCAGATCGTGGAGGGCAGGGCGGCGATCGACATCTTCATGAGGACCCAGGCGCGACCGGGTGACGCGGTCATCGCGCTGCGCGCACTGCGTGATCGCCTGCACACGGTGGTCGGCGCCGATTCGCTGCTGGGCGGGCAGGCCGCGCAGAACCTCGATGTCCAGGATGCGTCACGCCATGACCGGAACCTCATCATCCCCATCGTGCTCGTCGTCATCATGCTGATCCTCATGCTGCTGCTGCGCTCGATCCTCGCGCCCGTGCTGCTCATCGCCACCGTGCTGCTCTCATACTTCGCGACGCTCGGTGCCAGCGCGCTCGTCTTCGACCACCTGTTCCATTTCGCGGGTGCGGATTCCGGCTTCCCGTTGTTCGCGTTCGTGTTCCTCGTCGCGCTGGGCATCGACTACAACATCTTCCTGATGACACGGGTGCGCGAGGAGTCGATGCGACTCGGCACGCGCGAGGGCACGCTCAAGGCGTTGGCAGTCACCGGCGGGGTCATCACCTCGGCTGGAGTCGTGCTCGCGTCGACCTTCTCGGTGCTTGGGGTCCTGCCGCTTGTGTTCCTCGCGGAACTGGGCTTCGCCGTCGCCTTCGGAGTGCTGCTGGACACCGCCATCGTGCGTTCGTTGCTGGTCCCGGCACTCGCCTACGACATCGGCGCCCGCGTGTGGTGGCCGAGCCGATTGGGACGCTCCGACGAGTAACTCGGCAGTCGGTCATGGTGGACCGAACACGCCATGCTGCCCCGCAAGCTGACGTCTGTGATGTGCCCAAGTACCTGAGTCCAGATCGGCATGCACGGAACCTGTCCCAGCTACTGCATGCGGCCGCTTTCGGGGCCCCATGCAAGCTCCTGAGATGCATGGGAATCGTTGTGCGGCAAGCGCTTTTCGCCTCCCTGAGGGTGATACTCAAGGCATGACAGGTCGCCGGTATCCCGTAGTGATCGCCGCCATCGCCGTGATGGGTGGCCTTGCCCTTGCGCCGGTCGCAGTTGCGACTCCGCGCGGCGATGGTGTCGATGCACGCAACGTCGCCGCCTACTGGACGGCCGCGCGCATGGCCGCGGCCGTGCCTCGCGACATCAGCACCGACGCACATGGCCACTGGTACATACGGGGACGCGACGGCGCGCTCCACGCCTATGGCGCGAACGGGTTCCCTGCCCCCATCGCAACCAAGGGCAAGCCCGGCGGTTCCGGCACCGGCACCATCGCCAATGCCGTGTGGAGCAAGGGCGGAGCGGTGGAGACGGCCACTGGCCGGCTCTACTTCTCGATGGCCGGGGGTGATTGGGTGTGCTCCGGCACCACGGTCACCAACCTCAACCCCAACCCCGCGGTCTCCCTGATCCTCACCGCCGCCCACTGCGTCTACGACGACGCGAACAAGGCCTTCGCCACCAACGTCATGTTCATCCCCGACCTCGCCGCGAGCGGCACTGCCACGTCTGGGACCTGTCTCGGGGACTACGTGTTTGGCTGCTGGAAGCCCTCGTACGGCGTCGTCTCAGGGGACTGGACCCGGGCCACCTGGCCGAGCAACATCCCGTACGACTACGGCATCTACGTGGTGTCCAACACCGGTGCACATGCGGGTGGTGGTGCGTTCACGGGCGCCTTGGATGCGTTGGGTGCGCTACCCATCACATGGGACACCGACACGGTGACCGGCGGGATGCTGACGGATGCGATCGGCTACACCTACAAGTACGACCCGCAGCTCATGTACTGCGAGCAGGGACTGCAGGCGGTGAGTGGTGTCTATGGCGGCGAG
The DNA here is from genome assembly GCA_021784375.1 of Actinomycetes bacterium. Next base: position 7,378 of record JAJXSV010000040.1, read on the forward strand.
CCCTATGTCAATCGCTGGCTCTCCGCCTGCCGGCTCGGTGGCGGATCGTCTGGCGGGCCGTGGATGGCCGCGATGCCCGCCGGCGCCGGCCCGGTCATCTCCCTCAACTCCTGGGGCTATCAGGGCAGGCCGGGCATGGCGGGGCCCAACCTGCAACTCGCGGAGCCGCGCTGCGTCTACGACAAGGCGAGCACCGCTCCGGCGCCGAGCGAGCCTGACGGGTACGTGGCGACCTGTCCGTGAGGCGCGCCTGCCAACTTCCTTAGTGTTTCGCCAAGTCCGCGTGGCGTGCCTCCTCCGCGCGGGGACGAGTGCCAGCATGCCGGCATGTCTCATCGCCTGCTCGGCGCGACCGCTGTCGTCGCCCTCCTCGGACTCCTCACCGGCGCGACCGCGGTCGCCAATGCCGGGCCCAGCAACGTCAGCTTCGGCCACAGCCATCGTGTCTGTGCGCTGCCTGTGGGGGGCGAGGCGGCCTGTGATGCCTATGTCGTCGCTGACGCCGCCACCGGTGCGCCGCTCGCCATGACGTCGTACACCTACGGGTATGCGCCGGCCAGCCTCAGCTCCGCCTACGGACCCTTCGGCAGGAACAAGATGACGATCGCCATCGTCGACGCCTACGCCCATCCCGCTGCGGCTGCGGACCTCGCCGTGTACCGCGCGCAGTTCAGGCTCGGGAAGGCGAGTCTCCAGCAGTACAACCAGGACGGCGGGCCCATCGACACGGTGGCCGCCAACGTCGGCTGGGGCCGGGAGGAGATGCTGGACCTGGAGATGGCCTCGGCCATCTGCCCGCAGTGCTCGCTCATCTACGTCGGCGCGAACTCCGCATCGCTCACCGACCTCGCCGCGGCCGTCACGCGCGCCGCCGCGCTCGGCGCGCAGGTGATCTCCAACTCGTACGGTGCGCGCGAGAGCCACAGCGAACTCGCGGTGTCTGCGTGGAACATCCCCGGTGTGGCGGTCACGGTGTCCTCGGGTGACGGCGGCTACGGCACGGAGTTCCCCGCGACCTCGGCGGGAGTCATCGCCGTCGGGGGGACCTCCCTCTCGCTCACCGCCGACGGCCACCGCGACACGGAGACCGCTTGGTCGGGCACGGGCAGCGGCTGCTCCAGCTACATCGCCAAGCCGGCCTGGCAGATTGATGCGGGCTGCGCCATGCGCACCATCACCGATGTCGCCGCGGTCGCGGATCCCTACACCGGCGTCGCCGTCTACGACTCCTACGGGAGCACCGGCGGTGCGAACTGGTACGTGTTCGGCGGCACCAGTGTGAGCGCACCGTTGATTGCAGCCATGTTCGCGCGGGGCCGCGACTTCGCCCCCGGCGAACAGGTCGCCGCACGGCTCTACGCGAACCCGCAGTCGCTCTACGACGTGACGTCGGGCTCCAACGGCAAGTGCTCCACCAGGACCAACACCCTCACGCAGTACCTGTGCACGGCCGGCCCCGGCTACGACGGCCCCACGGGCAACGGCGCTCCCAACGGGGACGCCAGCGCCTTCTAGCGCGAGCGGCGTGGGCCCACCGTGCGGACGGCGGGCCCACGCGGGCTTCGGGACCTTCGACGCGTTGTCGTGACACGCCCGCGTGTACTGCCGCCAGTGCCGGTCCGGTGCCGTAACTTGCGGTGCAACGCGTGGCGGTGCAGGCCGCTTTCCCCTGCGCGGACTTCCTAGGAGCTTCCTTGTTCAGTTGGACCCTGCACGGCGACGGCCGTCGCGTCACCCCCGGCGAAGTCGTGGCCCCCGCCGAACGCCTCAGCTGGCCGCGCACCATCGGCATCGGTGCGCAGCACATCGCCGCCATGTTCGGCGCGACCTTCCTCGTACCGCTCCTCACGGGCTTCCCGCCCACGACGACGCTGCTGTTCAGCGGCATCGGCACGTTGCTGTTCGTCTTCGTCACGCGCAACCGCATCCCGTCCTATCTGGGCTCCTCATTCGCCTTCATCGCACCGGTGATCGCAGCCACCAAGGGCGGCAGCATGGCCGACGCCTTGGGCGGCATTGTCGGCGTGGGTGTGCTCCTCATCATCGTGGGCCTGGTCGTGCAGGCCGCGGGGGCACACTGGATCGAGGTGTTCATGCCCCCGGTCGTCACCGGCACCATCGTGGCCGTCATCGGCCTCAACCTGGCCGGCGTCGCCAAGGGCAGCCTCAGTGCGCAGCCCGCCATCGGCATCGTCACCCTCGCCACCATCTTCCTGGTGTCGGTGATCTCGCGTGGGTTCCTCGCCCGCATCGCCATCGTGATCGGTCTCGTCGTCGGCTACCTGTTCGCGCTCACGCAGGGCGGCGTCGATACCACGGGTGTCGCGGCCGCCGCCTGGTTCGGCCTGCCCACCTTGACGGCACCGGCCTTCAAGTTCTCGGCCATGCTGCTGTTCGTCCCCGTCGTGCTCGTGCTCATCGCGGAGAACGTGGGCCACGTGAAGGCCGTCGCCACCATGACCGGCCAGGACCTCGACGCCGACATGGGCCGTGCCATCATGGCCGACGGCTTCGCCACCACCATCGCGGGCTTCGGCGGCGGCTCCGGTACCACGACCTACGCGGAGAACATCGGTGTCATGGCGGCGACGCGCGTCTACTCGACACTCGCCTACATGTTCGCCGGCGTGGGGGCCATCCTGCTCTCGCTGTCGCCCAAGCTCGGGGCGGTGCTGCACTCCGTCCCGGCAGGCGTCCTCGGCGGTGCCGGCGTCGCCCTGTACGGGATGATCGGGCTGCTCGGCGCACGCATCTGGATCGAGAACCGCGTGAACTTCTCCGATCCGACGAACCTCTTCATCGCCGCCTCCTGCCTGGTCATCGGCATCTCGGACGTCACGTACACCCACGGCGACTACACCTTCAATGGCATCGTGCTGTCGACCCTGCTCGCGGTCGTGGGTTACCAGATCATGCGTGCCATCTCGCGGGGACGCGGCACCTCGCAGGTCTGAGGCTGCGCGTCGGGATGCCCGGCCCCCCACGGGGGTGCCGGGCATCCCGGCTTCCGGGCCAGGGCCGGCGGCGCCCCCGCGTGAGGGGAATGTAAGGATCGGGACCAAAGTCCCGAAAGCGGCGTAGCCTCGATGCGAACGTCGCATCCTCGCGGGCAGCGAGCCGTCGGCGTCAAGGAGCGCGCCATGAGCAACCGATTCCGTCTCGCCATCGCAGCCGCCGCCATCTTGGTCGCCGCGCTGCCGACTGCGCAGTCCAGCGCCGCCGACACGGCCGCGCCGGCCGCGCAATCCGGCAATCGCTTCATCGACGGGCAGGGCAATCCCGGAGTGCTGCTCCCCACGCGCGCAGCCCGCTCGAGTGCCGGTGCGGCTGGCTCGCCCATCATCTACCACGGTGGGCCCATCATGCCCAGCGTGCGCTCGTACATCATCTGGTACGGCAATTGGGCTGGCGATCCCTGCACGGACACCACGACCGGGAGCACACCGAACATCCTCACCACCATGCTGGCTGCCATCGGTGGGTCCGCGTGGTACGGCATCAACACCCACTACACGCAGCAGAACCCGTTCAAGCAAGTGCTGGCCCAGGTATCCGTAGGTGGCTGCTACTACGACACGCGCACCGCCTCGCTGGCCGGCATCAATGCCCGTAGCGGTGCTCCCAGCAACGTCGTGCAGCAGGACCTGCAGCACTTCAGCGTGGGCCCGCCGGACGCTTCCGGGCTCTACTACGTCTTCACCAGCGCCGACGTCGCGGTGAAGGGATTCGGCACGAACTACTGCGGCTACCACGGCTACTTCACAAGCGGTGGCGTCGTCACCAAGTACTCGTTCGTCGGTGACCCGAGCAACTACATGAGTGCGTGCGCGGAGCAGACGACCAGCCCCAGCGGGAATGCCGCGGCCGATGCCATGGTGTCCGTCATCGCCCACGAACTGGTGGAGTCGGCGTCGGATCCACAACTCAACGCCTGGTACGACAAGCGCGGTTACGAGAACGCCGACAAGTGCGCATGGACCTTCGGTGCGACGAGCCAAGCCGGCAATGGCTCGCTGTACAACATGACGATCAACACCGTGCCGTACCTCATCCAGCAGAACTGGTCGCTGGAGACCTCGCCGCAGTCATGCCAACTTTCCTGACCCTGGTGGGCCCGAAGCCATGACCGCTCGAACCTCGACCATGCGCACCGGCTCGATCGTCGTGGCGGTGGTGCTCGCCGCTTCCATGGCCCTGCCGGCCGGCGCGGCACCGTCGATCTCCATGGGAGAGGCCGTGAACGGCAAGGTCGTGCAGGTGAAGCTGGGGAGTCTGGTGAGCGTCATGCTCCACTCGACCTACTGGCATGCCGCATCGATGCCCCAGCGCAGGTTGCTGCGACCCCTGGGACCGGTCGTGAGGACGGCCATCCTGCCCGGCGCCAAAGCCCCCGCCGGCTGTCGCATTGCCGGCAGTGGTTGCGGCAGCGTGCTCTGGCGCTTCAGGGCGGCGCACCTGGGCAGCGCGCGCTTCGTCGCCACGCGTGTGAGTTGCGGCGAGGCCATGCGGTGCACGGCTGCGCAGGGGCACTACAGCGTCACCATCCGCATCGTGAGATAGGCGGTCGCGCAGAAGAGCAAGGGTTCGTCCAAGAACGACTGTGAAGTCCCTGTGGCCCAACCGGACGGCCGCATCGAGACCATAGGGTTTGGGCATGCTGCCCGAGCTCACCAGCGGCACGCTCGCTTGGATCCTCGTCATCCTGACCGTGCTGGTCCCGATTGGAGCCGTCGTGTTCGCCCGACGCACCCGCCACCGCGGAGGCCCCTTGCGCGTCGGTGGGCACTTCGTGCTCGTCGTCCTGTCCCAGGCGGTTGCCGTGCTCATGGCGCTCGTCCTCATCAACGACCAGTTCGGGTTGTATGCGAGTTGGGATGACCTGCTGGGGATCACGCCCCCGGCGTCAGCGGCCACCTTCAAGGCGCCCGCGGCCAAGCCGCATGCCAGCGTGGTGCCCGTGCCCTGGGTCAAGGGCCTGCCGGCTGGGTTCACGCGGGACACCATCCCGCACTCCTACAAGACCACGGTCAAGGTCGCTGGTTCCGGGCAACCACTCCCTATGACGGTGGTGCTGCCACCCCAGTACTTCCAGGCAAAGTATGCGAAGACCCGATTCCCGGTGATCATCCTGCTTCCCGGCTACCCCGGCAGCACCTGGGGCTGGCTGCACAACATGGATCTGCAGAAGCACGCCCAGGAGGCCGTGAAGGCTGGCGGCACCCCCTTCATCTTCGTGGCCTCGCAGGAATACCTTGCCGGCGCGCCGGACCTTGAATGCATGGATCTGCCCGGGCAGCCGCAGATCGAGAGCTTCCTCACGAGATCCATCCCGCAGATCGTGATGTCGCACTTCCGCGCCAGCACGGATCGCAGGGGCTGGGCCATCGGCGGCTACTCGGAGGGCGCGTACTGTGGCGCGCAGTTGGCGATGCGCCACCCTGACATCTTCGCAGCAGCCCTCAGCATCGCGGGCTACCCCCGCCCGGAGTCGCCGTACTTCAAGACCATCCCCCAGAGCTACACCGACGCCGGCGACCTCGCGCTGCTGCTCCAGAAGGCCCCTGACATCGCGCTGCTGGCGACGGAGAGCGTGCAGGACAAGCAATCCGGCAACACCTTCGCGGCGCTCGCGCACCCCATTCCGCCAACCGTCGTGAAGACCGTGCTCTTCCAGACCGGTGGGCACAACCTGGCGGCCTTCTCGGCGGAGCTGAAGGCGGACCTGCTCTGGATGAGCAAGTACATGGCGCGCATCTAGCGAGGGCCAGGACCGCGGCGGCCCGGGCCCCCGCTAGCCGAGATGCAACGTGTCCGTGGCGATACGGCCGATGCGCGCGTCGTGCGACGCGATGAGGAACGTCTTGTCGGAGTCAGCGATCGCGTCCAGCACCAGGCCGGTGCTGTGCTCGTCAAGAGCGGTCGTCGGCTCATCGAGCAGGATGACAGGACTGCTGTGCATGAGGGCAAGCGCGACGATCGCCCGCTGACGTTGGCCGCCGGAGAGTGTGCGCAGTTCGCGTGCGCGGAATTCGCGTAGCTCCAGTGACTCCACCACCGGGGCCCGCGGGATCAGCTCCTCGAGCGTGCAGTGCAGTGCGAACGGCAGCTCCACGCTGAAGTAGGCGGCCTGCGGACGGGGCGACTCGTCGGGCCAGATCACGCGGCCGCCGAGGATCGCTGCAGCGCCGGCGAGTGTTCGCAGCAGCGTGGTCTTGCCCGAGCCCGACCGGCCGGTGTAGCTCTGGGGGATGG
>JAJXSV010000371.1 GCA_021784375.1 Actinomycetes bacterium
TGACGACTTCACTGCTCATCGCACGTTCTCCCAAATGACGCTTGCACCCATACCCAGACCCACGCACATCGTGGTCAATCCATAGCGTGCATCGGGGTGGGACCCGAAGTACTCCACCATGTTCGCCATCAAGCGCACGCCACTCGAGGCCAAAGGGTGTCCGACGGCGATGGCGCCGCCGTAGGGGTTCACATGCGGCGCGTCATCGGCGATGCCGAAGTGCTCGAGGAAAGCCAATACCTGCACGGCAAACGCCTCGTTGATCTCGATCACCGCCATGTCATCGATGGTGAGACCAGCCTTGGCAAGTGCCTTGATGGTTGAGGGCACGGGGCCGTAGCCCATGATCTCGGGCTCCACCCCCACGAAGGCGTAGGCAAGCATGCGGGCACGGCCCTTGAGTCCCAGCGCTGCCGCCTTGTCCGCACTCATGAGCAGAGCGGCAGTGGCACCGTCGTTGAGCCCCGCCGCATTCCCAGCAGTGACGCGGCCGTTGGGACGGAAGGGGGTCTTGAGCCCGGCCAGCGCCTGCAGCGAGGTGTCGGGTCGCGGCGGTTCATCCTTGGTAATGAGTGTCCAGGCACCTTCCGGGTCGCGCGCGGCGAAGGGCAGCAACTGCATGCTGAAGCGCTCCTCTGCATACGCAGCCGCGGTGCGCTGCTGCGAACGCAGGGCGAAGGCATCCGTGCGCTCGCGCGTGATGCTCGGCAGGCGATCATGCAGGTTCTCGGCGGTGGCACCCATGTTCAGCGCATCCGGCGCCACCAGGCGCTCCACCAGAAAACGTGGGTTCACGTCGAAGTTGGAGCCAATGGGGTGACGGCCCATGTGTTCGACGCCGCCGGCGATACCGATATCGATCATGCCCACCGCGATTTCCGATGCGATCTGGGTTGCCGCCGTCATCGCTCCGGAGCACATGCGATCTACCGCGTAGCCGGGCACCGTGTTGGGAAGCCCTGCCAGCAGGCCGATGGAGCGGCCCAGCGTGACGCCCTGATCCCCGGTCTGCGAGGTGGCGGCGATACCGATGTCCTCGACCAGGGCGGGATCCAACGAGTTGCGCTCGAGCAGCGCCTTCACCACGGCCACACCGAGATCATCGGCACGCGTCTGCGCGTACACGCCACCGGCTTTTCCGAAGGGCACGCGAACGGCGTCGACGAGCACCACGTCATGCAACGACATCATGGCTCCTAGAAGGCTTCGATCGGCATCGTCATGATGTCGTCATCGGTGTGTTCACAAACGTAACGTTCTGCGGAAAGCAGGGGAAGGCGATTGCGCGCAAACCAGCGGGCAGTGGCGATCTTTCCGGTGTAGAAGGCAAGGTCCTTGTCCTTGCTGCCGGCATCCAGTGCCGCCTGCGCCACCGCCGCCTGCTGCAGCAGCAGCCAGCCGATGATGAGGTCTCCCAGTGCCAGCAGCAGTCGGGTGCTGTTGAGGCCCACTTTGTACAACAGCTCGGCCTGTCCGGCCCCCGCGCCCTGCGCCCAGAAGCCCAGGGTCGTGATCATGGCCTGCACATCGGCCAGTGCCTTGCCCAGCAGCTTGCGCTCCTCGGCGAAGCCCTCGCCCTGCTTGACGGTGTGCTCGATCTCGCCACCGAGGTGCTGCACCGCGGCGAAGCCGTCACGCACCATCTTGCGGAAGAAGAGATCCTGGCCCTGGATGGCCGTGGTGCCCTCGTACAGGGTGTCGATCTTGGCATCGCGGATGTACTGCTCGACGGGGTAGTCCTGAAGGTAGCCGCTACCGCCGTAAACCTGCAGCGCATGCGCCAACATCTCGTAGGAGCGCTCTGAGCCCACGCCTTTCACGACGGGGAGCAGCAGGTCGTTCATCCGCTCCGCCAACGACAGGTCGACGGTGCTGTCTCCGGCCTCGGCTCGCGTGACCTCGTCCTGCCAGGTGGCGGTGTAATGGACGAGCGCCCGCAGCCCCTCCGCATACGACTTCTGCAGCATGAGCAGTCGGCGTACATCGGGATGCCGGGTGATGGTGACGCGTGGGGCGGTGCGATCCCCCATCTGCAGCATGTCCGCGCCCTGCACACGTTCCTTGGCGTAGGCAAGCGCGTTGAGGTAGCCGGTCGACAGCGTCGCGATGGCCTTGGTGCCGACGAGCATGCGCGCGTACTCAATGATGTTGAACATCTGGGCGATGCCGTCGTGCTTGTCCCCGACCAGATAGCCGATGCAGGGATGCTCGGCGCCCAGTGTCATCTCGCAGGTGGCGGAGCCCCGGAGCCCCATCTTGTGCTCCATTGCGGTCGCGTAGATGCCGTTGCGTGCACCGAGTTCACCCGTCTTGAGATCGACCAGGAACTTGGGCACGAGAAACAGGCTCAAGCCCTTGGTGCCGGGACCGGCGCCCACCGGCCGCGCCAGTACCAGGTGGAAGATGTTCTCGGTCAGGTCGTGTTCACCGGCACTGATGAAGCGCTTGACCCCGGAGAGATGCCAGGTGCCGTCTGCCTGCTGCTCGGCCTTGGTACGCCCGGCACCTACGTCGGAGCCTGCGTCCGGTTCGGTGAGCACCATGGTCCCACCCCAGCACCGTTCGATGGCCAATTCGGCGAATCGCTTCTGGTCATCGTTGCCGATGCGCCAGAGGATCGCCGCCCACGGATAGCCGGCGAGATAGAGGTGGTCGGCGGGGTTGGAACCAAGGAGCAATTCGGCCATCGACCAGCGCAGTTGGGCTGGTGCATTGAGGCCGCCGAACTGCTCTGGCAGGTCGGCCACGATGAAGCCGGAGTCAACCATGGCCTGGAAGGCGCGCTTCTGGTCTGGGTTGGTTTGCACCGTGCGGGTGGCCGGGTCGTAGACCGGTGGATTACGGTCGGCTGAGGCGAAGGCATCGCCCCAGACACCGGTGGCCAGATTCGCCACCTCTCGCAGGATGTCGCGCAAAGTCGCACTGTCGAGCTGCTCATAGGGAGGCAGGCCCAGCCGTTCCTGCAGCTGGTGCATCTCGAAGAGGTTGAATTCGATGTCGCGCAGATTGTGCACGTAATGGCTCATGCCCTACTC
>JAJXSV010000372.1 GCA_021784375.1 Actinomycetes bacterium
GCTGGTTGCCAATGCCCTGGGCACATGTGCGGATGCTGGCGTCGACGCCACCGTCGTCCGGGTGCCCGGATCCTTCGAACTCGGGGTGGCCGCGATGCGGGCCGCACGCTCTGGGCGATTCGACGCCGTCGTGGCACTCGGCGTCATCATCCGCGGCGGGACCCCGCATTTCGAGTACGTGGCCGGCGCCACCACGGACGCGTTGAACCGTGTGGCACTGGACACCGGCATCCCGGTGGGCTTCGGGTTGCTCACCTGCGACGACGACGCGCAGGCCATCGATCGGGCGGGACTGCCCCATAGCAAGGAGAACAAGGGCCGCGAGGCAGCTGAAGCCGCCCTGGTCATGGTGCAGACACTGCGTTCCCTAGGCTGGTGACATGAAGACCTTCGATGAGCTGTGGCTCGAGCTCTCTGCCAAGGTAGCGGCCGGTGATCCCGCGTCCGGCACCGTGAAGCACGTGGCCGCGGGCGTGCATGCCGTCGGCAAGAAGGTCGTGGAGGAAGCGGCCGAGGCCTGGATGGCGGCCGAGCACGAAGGTGCGGAGCGCGCCGCCGAGGAGATCTCCCAACTGCTGTACCAGGTGCAGGCGCTGATGCTCACCATCGGGATCACGCCCCAAGACGTCTACGAGAGCCTCTGAGGATCCATGCTTCGCGTTGCCATTCCCAACAAGGGTGTCCTCTCCGATCCGGCACGCGCCATGTTGCGCGAGGCTGGCTACTACGCAGCCAGTTCATCGCGCGAACTGGTGGTGAACGATCCGGAGAATGACGCGGAGTTCTTCTTCCTGCGGCCGCGGGACATCGCCACCTATGTGGGCGAGGGAACACTCGATGTCGGCATCACGGGCCGTGACATGCTGCTGGATTCCGGGGCGCGGGCGGACGAGTTGCTGCAGTTGGGCTTCGGTGGTTCCACCTTCCGCATCGCCGCACCGAAGGGGACGGCAACCTCCCTGCGTGACCTCAATGGCAAGCGCATCGCCACCTCATACGCCGGGGTCCTCTCGCGCTGGCTGGCCACCGAAGGCATCTCCGCCACCGTGGTGGAACTCGACGGCGCCGTCGAGAACGCGGTCGCGCTGGGCGTGGCCGACTGGGTCGCGGACGTCGTCGACACCGGTACCACCCTCAAGCAGGCCGGCCTCGTGGTCATCGGTGAACCGGTGATGCGCAGCGAGGCGATCGTGGTGAGGCGGACGGGTGCGCCGGCCGATCCCGCCATCGACACATTCATCCGCAGGCTCAGTTCCGTCATGGTCGCCCGCACTTACGTCCTCGTCGACTACGACATCCAGCGCGTGAACCTCGAGCGCGCGTGCGCCCTCACCCCGGGGATCGAGTCGCCGACCATCTCCGACCTGGCCAACCCGGAGTGGGCGGCCGTCCGCGCCATGTGTGGCCGACGCGACGTCCACCGGGTGATGGACGAGCTCTACGAGATGGGTGCCCGCGGCATCATCGTCACCGACATCCACGCCTGCCGCCTGTAGATGACGGCTGCCTGGGGGGACGACGACGGGGCCTGTCCGCCGCTGCTGGCGCGGGCGTTGGCGACCGGCCTGCCACTCGCCGTGGCTGCGGCCATCCGCCAGGAGCGACTGCTCGTGCCCGTGGTGAAGGCGCCCGAGGGCGCATTGCCGTCAGCGGAGGCCGACCCCTGCGGGACCGGGGATGCGATGGCGTCCGTGACCTTCATGGCGGCAGACGGCCGACGGGCCCTGCTCGCGTTCTCCAGCATGGCCATGCTCCTGGCCTGGGATGCTGCCGCCAGGCCACTCCCGCAGGCCGGTGCGAGCATCGCTGCCTCGGTGCTCACCGGAGGCTTGGACGCCCTCATCATCGACATCGCATCGGATCATCGGGTGGCCCTGCAGGGGCCTGAGTTGCGCTTGGCGGCAGGCTCTCCCTGACCCGGCGCCGGGCCTGCCGTCGGCCGGCAGGTGCGCCTGGGCCGCTAGCGGATGGGCCTGCTCACCGCGCCCGTATAGCGCTCGCCCGGTCCGGCGCCGGGCTTGTCAGGGATGTCCGACAGCTCCCGGAAGGCCAACTGCAGTTCCCTCAGCCCGTCACGCAGGGGAGCGGCATGGTGGCTGCCCAATTCCGGCGCGGCCGCGTCGATCAAGCCCGCCACGGCAGTGATGAGGATGCGCGCTTCCGCCAGGTCCCGGCTGTCCTCGCCGCCCTCGTACACGCCGAGCTTCACCGCCGCCGCGGTCATGAGGTCCACGATGGTGACCCCCAGGATCTCGGTGGCGCCTAGTGCGGCCAGGTCGCGGGCCGCGGTGATGGAAGTTGGGGATTCGTCGCTCATGGCCGTACACTTCCACCCGACCTCGGGTGATGAGTAATCGGATCCCGACGCACAAGTGGAGGGCACTCCCACCTAGCGACGTGACGTCGCCTGGTTCAGGTCACGAGCGGCGCCAGCCGCTGACGTCGATTCCCGCTCCGCGGGCGTTGCGTCGTCCTGTCTGCCCTGCCGCGCGTGCGCGACGGGGCAGTTGCATTTTCGGCTGCGGGTCTCCCAGAGCTTCGAACAAGGAGTAGTTATCAGCGTCGAACCAAGGATCAACGATCGGATCCGTGTTCCCGAGGTGCGCCTCGTGGGACCGGAGGGCGAGCAGATCGGCATCGTGAGCATCGACGACGCGTTGCGTCTCGCGCTCGAGGCGGGCCTGGATCTCGTGGAGGTCGCGCCCACAGCGCGCCCACCGGTTTGCAAGATCATGGACTACGGCAAGTTCAAGTACGAGGCCGCGCTCAAGGCGCGTGAGGCCCGCAAGAACCAGACGCAGACCGTGATCAAGGAAATGAAGTTGCGTCCGAAGATCGACCAGCACGACTACGACACGAAGAAGGGCCACGTCGAGCGCTTCCTCAAGCAGGGTGACAAGGTGAAGGTCACGATCATGTTCCGTGGTCGTGAGCAGAGCCGCCCCGAACTTGGGTACCGCTTGCTGCAGAAGCTCGCCGAGGATATCGGCGAACTCGGCAGCATCGAATCGGCACCGTTGCAAGACGGT